>CAYMNF010000001.1:0-95105 GCA_964391735.1 uncultured Bacteroides sp.
CAACGTTGCGGAACTCCTGGTTGATCTTCACAACCTTGAACTCCATGGTCTTGCCTACAAAGATATCGTAGTCACGTATGGGTTTAACGTCAATCTGGCTGCCGGGCAAGAATGCCTCAATACCGAATACGTCAACAATCATGCCACCTTTGGTGCGGGCCTTGATAACGCCGGTGATGATTTCGTCATTCTCAAGGGCTGAGTTGATTCGATCCCAAGCGCGGGCCTCGCGGGCCTTGCGGTGCGACAGTACCAGCTGACCTTTTTTGTCCTCTGAGGTCTCGATGAATACTTCCACCTTGTCTCCTACCTTCAGGTCGGGATTGTAGCGGAATTCGTTTACGGGGATGATGCCATCGCTCTTGTAATCAACGTTAACCACTACGTCACGGTTGGTGATCGCAATTACGGTACCTTCGACTACATCCTTGTCTTTGACGGTGTTGAGCGACTCGTCATACGCTTTTGTCAGCTCCTGGCGTGATGCGCTGCTCAGGGTGTCGCCTTTCTCATAGGCCTCCCAGTCAAAGTCAGCGATAGGAGCGTTTTTTACTTCTTCAGTCATTGAAAAAAGTGGGTTAATAAATATGGTTAATTTGTCTCGGGCGACCAATAGCCGCGCTGTGCGCTTGGTTACGGACGCTTTTTGCGGGGCAAAGATAGATATATTTTTTGGATTTTTACTACTTTTGCCGCGGAAATGTTGCCGAAAATCAAATATTTATGGCTGAAAGGTTCTTTGTTGCCGGCGGTGCCGGGTTCATTGGCTTAAATTTTGTAAAGTATATCGCTGACAGTTACCCGCAGGCGCAGGTGTTGGTCGCCGATTTGCTTACTTATGCGTCTTTCCCTCAGGCAATTGAGCCGGAGATTGAGCAGGGACGCGTTAAGCTGGTAAAGGCTGACATTCGCAACGCTGCTGAAATGGCCCGGCTGCTGAGGGAGTTTGACCCTGATTATGTGGTGAACTTTGCCGCTGAAAGCCATGTTGACCGTTCTATCGCTGACCCCTCGGTGTTTGTGTCAACCAATGTCATGGGGGCTCAGACGCTCATGGAGGCGTGCCGGCAGCTGTGGATGCGCCCTGAGGGGGGATTCATTCCCGACAAGCGGTTCCTGCAGATTTCAACCGATGAGGTCTACGGGTCTTTGACGCGTGACTTTGACTTTCCGCAACCTCTTGTGTGCAGCCGGGAACTCAGTGCTGTGGTGGCTCAGCGGGACGACTTGCAGACGTTCGGCAAGGAGTTCTTCACCGAGCTGACTCCTTTAGCCCCCTGTTCACCCTACTCGGCTTCAAAAGCGGCTGCCGATTTACTTGTCGGTGCTTACTGCCACACCTTCGGTTTCCCGGGTTTGATAACTCGATGCTCAAATAATTACGGCCCCTATCAGCATCCCGAAAAGCTTATCCCACTGATGGTTAACAACGCCCGTAAGGGGTTGAAACTCCCTGTCTATGGGCGCGGACTGAACGTGCGTGATTGGCTGTATGTCGGCGACCACGTGCGGGCTATTGATTTGGTGTTGCACGCCGGCGTCCCCGGGCGTGTATATAATATAGGAGGGTTCAACGAGCAGGCTAATATCGATATCGTTAACCGTATTATCGGCATGGTGCCGCAGGCCGACAGCTCGCAGATTGAGTTTGTCACCGACAGACCCGGGCATGACATGCGTTATGCCATTGACCCAACGCGCATTGCCACCGAGCTTGGCTGGGTGCCGCAGACACCCTTCGCGCGCGGGCTTGAGTTGACCGTCAGCCACATTCTGCAGCACGGTCGCTGAAAGGAGTACCTCAGTTAGCGCAACAAGCTTGCTTTCACACGCTTGCCTTTGATTTTGGCTTGCGAAAGAGCCGCGAGGGTTTTCCCGGCCTTGTCGGCAGGGATGGCTGCCAAGGCACAGTGGTCACGCACCTGTATGCGTCCCACTTCTTGTCCGCTAAGGTTGCCGGGGCCTGTTAGGTACCCAAGGATGTCACCACGGCTCACTTTGTCCTTCTTGCCGAGATTCAGGTAGAGGGTGGCCACCTTTGCCGATGCGGGTTCGTTGTCGCCCGCGGGTTGGGCGCTGCGGTCAAAGTGGATATATTCAGGCACATTATCTTGCTCAGATACAATAACATATACGGTGCCGGAAGCGCCTTGTCGGCCTGTGCGACCAATGCGGTGCGTCCAGGTCTGCTCTGAGGTGGGAAGGTGGTAGTGTACCACGCCCTCAACCTGCGGTATGTCAAGCCCCCTTGAGGCTAAGTCGGTGGAAATCAATATCGGGGTGGTGCCATTGGCAAACATTTCCAAGGCGTTCTCACGGTCATGCTGCTCAAGGGCTCCGTGGTAAAGCCCCACGGCAAACCCTTCACGTTTCATCCTGTCGTATACACGTTGTGCACTCTCACGGTGGTTGACGAACACCACGGTGCGACCGTCGGCCTGAATCGTGCGCAGCAAAGCCGAGAGGGTATCAAGTTTATCCGGCAGAAAACTCTCTACCTCAACAACCTCAATGTCACCCTGCGGGGCCTCTCCGGCGGCATCGGTAAAGTCCAGCACCTCAGTATCCATTGCCGGTATAAAGGCAGGTAGCTGTTCCATCCGGGTTGCGGAGGTAAGGGTAAGCCGTCGCAATCCCTTCATATCCTTGACAATGCGACGCATCTGCTGCTCAAAACCAAGCTCCAAGCACTTGTCATATTCATCAATCACTAACCCCTTGTAGTCGGCCAAGTTGACGCTGCCCCGCTTTATATGGTCGACCAACCTGCCGGGGGTGGCTACCACAATGCCGGGGGCCGGGGTAAGGGAGTTGACCTCATCCTGCATGGCATGGCCGCCATATAGGGCAACCGTCTTTACCCCGGGTGTCACTGCCCGCACAACCTGAGCCACCTGCTGGGCCAGTTCGCGCGAGGGGGTCAGTATCAGGGTGCGCATCGGCAGGGACATGGCAACACGCCCGGCAAAGGCGATGGTCTTGCCGCTGCCTGTGGGCGCAAGCAGTATCAACGCCGGTTTGGTACACCGCATGGCTTCCTGTTGCATACGGTTAAGCTCTTTTATGGCCGGAAAAGCCTTCAGGATGGTTTTCCTTACATCTTCGTATCGCATATATTTTTTGCTTTTCAGGGTTAAAGGGCAGGCTCCGTCAGGCATAAATCGCTCCCAACGGTATCTGTCTCACAAATATATAACAATTCTGCCTCGGTAGAGGTTGGGAGGGAGGGTTTATTCTGTACGTTTACTTTTGCAAATATCGATAACTATCTGAGGTACACAGGGATAAAATATTGTAGATAAATATTTTCAAAAATTTAGTTTGCTAATGCAAATTTGTGGGATAAAATCACTAAATTTGTCCCTGAAACAAAATGACCGTGGATAGCCAACCGTATCACATTCCCGCCTTGTTGCCCCAGTCCCTTGAGGCCCTGAATATCAGGCCCGAAGGAATATATATCGATGCCACCCTGGGGGGTGGCGGCCATTCGCGTGCCATAGCATCGCTCCTCACTCCGGGTGTCGGTCGCCTCTTCAGCTTCGATCAGGACATCGATGCCATCAGGAATGCCGAGGGTGTGCTTGGCGAGGATGCGCGCGTCGTTTTGGTGCATGGTAACTTCAGGTATCTCACCAATTTTATGCGATATCACGGCGTCGATGCCGTTGACGGTATTTTGGCCGACTTGGGGGTTTCATTCCATCATTTTGATACTGCCGGGCGCGGGTTTTCTTTCAGGCTTGATGCCGATGCCCCGCTGGATATGCGCATGAACCGCACCGCCTCCCGCACTGCCGCTGACCTGCTGAACGATGCTGATGAGAAACAACTAAGCGATATCTTCAGGCTCTTTGGCGAGTTGAAGGAGGGGCGACGTCTGGCACGTGCCGTGGTGAATGCTCGTGCTGACGGTGGCATAAAGACCGTGGGCGAACTTGTCACTCTGGCCGAACCGATTCTTAACCCGCGTCGTCGCAAGCAGGACCTGGCATGCGTCTTCCAGGCCCTGCGCATAGCAGTGAATGATGAGATGGGGGCTTTGCAGGATTTCCTCAAGGGGGCCCTGCGCATGTTGGCCCCCGGAGGCCGTCTGGCGGTGATAACTTACCACTCTCTTGAGGATAGGTTGGTGAAAAACTTCATGCGCTCAGGCAACGTCAGCGGGGAAGTGCCCCAAAGCGACATATATGGTCGCTTACGCGCTGATATACGTCCCGTCGGCAAGCCGATAACGCCTGATGCTGCCGAGGTTGAGCGTAACCCCCGGTCGCGCTCGGCACGTTTGCGGGTCGCTGAAAAGGTTATTGGCAAATAATATTTGAGCTATGGCAAAAACAAGTCACAACGTAACCCCGCTTGAGAGCCTGCGCCGTGCTATGCACGGCCAGATTATCTCTGTGGACTTTTTTAAACGCCACTGGCTGGGGGTGTTGTGCATCGTGGCCCTGTTGCTCATGTACATTTCCACAAAATATATCTGCCAGACACGCATTGAGATGATTGATAAGCTTAACCGCCAATTAGAGGTGGTGAAGGCCGAGCGTGTGCGTGTACGCAGCGAATATATGGGCCGTACCAGCGAGAGCGCCATGCAACAGATGGTCGATTCGTTGAACCTGGGCCTGGAGTCGCGTGAGCGTCCTCCTTATCTTTTGGATTCCTCAGCTGAGGGTAAATAAGTTTAGGAAGGATGAGGAAGGATAACCGCACAAATATCTTGTTCCGCTACGGCATCATTGTGGCGTTGATACTGTTGTTGTCAAGCATGATAGTGTATAAGCTTGTCGACACCACAGTACTGTCGGCCGCTGAGTGGAACAAAAAGGCCGCTGAGGAGTTGTCAAAGACCTATACCATCGTCCCTGAACGCGGCAACATCCTGGCCGCCGACGGCTCGGTGCTCGCCGCAAACCTGCGCTTCTACACAATCCGCATTGATTACCGTGCCGACAAGTTCAGGGAGCAACTTTATCGCGACTCAATGGCGCGTATCTGCGACTCCATGGCGCGATATTTCCCCAAACGAACGGCGCAGGAGTGGAATGACTACCTGATGAAACCGCTCCAAAAGCCCAAGGAGAAGCGGTCTCGTTTCTACCCGATACTGATAAACGCCACCTATGAGCAGGTGCAGCGACTGCGCACCTTCCCTTTCTTCAACATCAAGAACCCCGTCAAGAACGGGCTGGTTGAGGAGAGTTATCTGCGACGCGTCAACCCCTACGGCAACATGGCCCGACGCTCGATTGGCGGCGTGGGGAAGACCTCAGAGTGTGATGAGGTGCACGGCATCTCAGGCATTGAAAGCGCCCTTGATTCACTGTTGTACGGCAAGCCCGGTGTGGCTAAACTGATGCCTGTAACCAGCGACTATGTGAACTGGACCGACGTGCCCGCCGTGCCCGGGTATGACATCAAGACCACCATCGACATCAACATGCAGGACATCGTTGAGAATGAGCTTAACCGCATGCTTGAGTGGGTGGATGCCGACTGGGGTGTGGCGGTGCTGATGAGGGTTGAGACCGGCGATATCTGTGCAATCTCAAACCTTGAGAAGAGCCCCTCAGGGAACGGGTACATCGAGGGTCGCAACCGCGCCGTCACCGGCTATGAGCCGGGGTCGGTTGTCAAGCCCATTTCAATGCTTATTGCCTTGGAGGAGGGCATTGTGCGCGACCCCAATGAGTATATCACCACCGGACACAAATGGCGTTATGCCGGTTCTGACATCACCGATGACCACCCCGTGGACGGGTTGAGGGTTGAAGAGGTTATTGAACGCTCCTCAAACATCGGCATGGCACGCATCATAACCCGCAGATATAACGACAACCCCGGCGGATTCTACAGCGCGTTGAAGAAGATAGGGTTTCTTGACCCGATGCACACCGGTATCGCCGGCGAGATGCCCCCGCATGTTGACTCGCTACACAACGATAACATAGGCCGCATAGCCCTCTCACGCCAGTGCTATGGCTATGCCACCCACATCCCCCCGTTGTACACCCTGTCGGTATACAACGCCATTGCCAACGGCGGCAAGTATGTACGCCCACGGCTGGTTACCGAGCTGATTCGTGAGGGGGTAGACTCGGTGTTGCCCGTCACATACGTGCGCCCGCGCATTTGCAGCGAGCACAATGCCGAACTGTTGCGCCGCATGCTGCGTCGTGTCGTCTGGGGCGACCATGGCACGGCTCGACACTTCGTGCAAAACGACCTTGTGGAGATAGCCGGCAAAACCGGCACATGCTACATGATTGAGGATGGCAAATACAACAAGGCCAAGAAACGTCTGTCGTTCTGCGGCTTCTTTCCCGCCGACCAACCCAAATATTCATGTATCGTGCTGACGGCAGCCCCAAAACGCAATGCAATGGGTGCAGCCTCAACCTCGGGTACCGTGCTGAAGAACATCGCCCTGAGGATGTATGCCCGGGGGTACCTCGGCCGGTTAGGTAACATACACAATGAGCGCGAGGTCAACACCAACAACACACCCTTGTTTGTTGCTGACGCTAACCGTGCCGAGGCAATCCAAAAGAAACTCGGCATCGGCGGCCAAAGCCGCGTGGTGGCCACCCCGGCGGTAAACAACAATAAAGGCGTGGTGCCCGATGTGCGCGGTATGAGCCCCCGCCAGGCTGTCAAGCGACTGGAGGAGGCGGGCTTCAACGTCGTGATAGAAGGGGTCGGCAGCGTGGCCGGCCAAATCCCTGCAGCAAATACAAAAGCTACCCCGGGAACGCGTGTGCGCCTGATGTTGCGCATCTAACATTTTTTAGTGACCCATAGAAAAATTCAAATATAGATAAATCAAAACCTGATATATGATGAAACTCAGCCGTCTGCTCTCAGTCCTCAATACTGAAGAGGTTATCGGTTCGACCGACAAGGAGATAACAATGATTACGCCCGACTCACGTCGCGTTACCCAGGGCGCAGTCTTCGTGGCCGTCAGGGGCACAAATGTCGACGGGCATTCTTTCATACCCGTGGTGTCAACCTCAGGCGTCGCTGCCATAGTGTGCGAGGAACTGCCACAGTATCTGGAGTCATCAATCACATACGTCAAGGTTCCCAACTCAGCTGTCGCTCTGGGTTTTCTTGCCTCAGAATGGTATGACAACCCCTCACGCAAACTTAAACTGGTAGGTGTCACCGGCACCAACGGCAAGACCACCACGGCTACCCTCATTTATGAGATGGCCAGGCTGATGGGTTTCAAGGCCGGACTGCTGTCCACCGTCAGAAACTATGTTGACACTGAGGCCTTCAACACTGAGCAAACAACCCCTGACCCCCTCACCATCAATCAACTGTTGGCACGTATGGTTGAGGCCGGTTGCAAATATGCTGCCATGGAGGTCTCAAGCCATGCTTGCGACCAGCACCGCATCGCCGGCTTGCACTTTACCGGCGGAATCTTCTCAAACCTTACACGTGACCACCTTGACTATCACAAGACGGTTGATGCTTACCTCAAGGCCAAGAAAAGTTTCTTTGACGACCTGCCCGCCACTGCCTTTGCGCTTGTCAATGTCGACGACTCGGCCGGCCGGGTGATGATACAGAATACCGACGCAAAAACATTTACATACTCATTGCGCCAGGAGGCTGATTTCCGCGGTCGCATCGTTGAGAGTCGTCTTGACGGCACCCTCCTTGAGCTGAACGGACGTGAAGTGGAGGTGATGTTTACCGGCCGCTTCAACGCCTACAACCTCACTGCAGTTTATGGCGCGTCATGCCTGTTGGGATGGTCGGTTGATGACATCCTGCGCAACATGAGCCTTCTTGTCCCCGTGTCAGGACGTTTCCAGACAATGCGCTCGCCACGCGGATACATGGCAGTTGTGGATTACGCCCATACCCCCGATGCCATCGTCAACGTGCTCAATGCCATCCATGAGGTTGTTGCCCCTGAACAGCAGGTAATCACCGTTGTGGGTGCCGGCGGCAACCGCGACAAGGGCAAGCGCCCTCTCATGGCCCGTGAGGCCGCGCGCCTCAGCTCGCGGGTTATCCTCACCAGCGACAATCCGCGTTTTGAGGACCCCGCCGCAATCATCGCCGATATGGAGGCCGGGCTGGAAGGCACCGAGCGCACCAAGACCCTCAGCATCGTTGACCGACGTGAGGCCATCCGCACGGCGGCTGCCCTGGCGGGCCCCGGGGATGTGGTGCTCATCGCCGGGAAGGGACATGAGGACTACCAGGAGGTGCGCGGCGTTAAACACCATTTTGATGACCGTGAGACGGTCCTTGAAATCTTTGAGGGCGAAAAACCTGCAAATTGATACATCTCTGTCCAGCTTAACGGTACTATGCTTTACTATATCTTTGATCTGCTCAGAGACACAGACTTCCCCGGTGCCCGGTTGATGAGTTACATCACCTTCCGCTCAGGGGCTGCCCTGATTCTTTCACTGTTTATCGCCACCGTTTTCGGTCGCCGCATCATTGACCGTCTGCAGCGCATGCAGGTGGGCGAGATCGTGCGCAACCTCGGCCTTGAGGGGCAGATGTCCAAGACGGGCACTCCCACCATGGGCGGTGTCATAATCATTGTTTCGGTGTTGATTCCCTGCCTTTTAGTCGGCAATCTTGCCAACATTTATATGCTGTTGATGATTGTGGCTACCATCTGGCTCGGCACCTTGGGCTTCCTTGATGACTACCTGAAGATTACCCGCCATAATAAGGATGGCATGAAGGGCAAATTCAAGATTGTCGGACAAATTGGATTGGGCCTGTTGGTGGGTATGACTATGTGCCTGAGCCCTGATGTGGTGATGCGCCAAAACGTTGAGACCGTGGTACAGTCAGGGCAGGAGAAAGTTATCACCTATACCCCTGAGAATGTTCACGTTGCACAGACCACTATTCCGTTTGTCAAGGGGAACAACTTTGACTACTCATGGCTGACCGGGTGGTGTGGCGATGCCGCCACTACAGCCGGATGGGTGCTGTTCGTCCTGGTGTGCATCTTCATCATCACGGCAACAAGCAACGGTGCCAACCTCACCGACGGGCTCGACGGCCTGTGTACCGGTACCTCGGCAATTATCTGTGTGGCACTGATGGTGATGGCTTATCTCGGCGGTAACCTTATATATGCCTCTTACCTCAATATCATGTACATACCCGGCAGCGAGGAGCTGGTGGTGTTTATGGCCGCCTTCATAGGGGCGTTGATAGGCTTCCTGTGGTACAACGCCTTCCCGGCGCAGGTATTCATGGGCGACACCGGCTCCCTCACTATCGGCGGTGTTGTGGCGGTCTTCGCCATTTTGATACGTAAGGAGCTGCTGCTCCCTATCCTCTGCGCTATATATTATTGTGAGGACCTTAGCGTGGTGCTTCAAGTGGCGTGGTTCAAAATCACCAAACGCAAGTATGGTGCCGGCAGACGCATCTTCAAGATGACGCCCCTGCATCATCACTTCCAGAAACAGCTGACCTCAGAGAACGAGTGCCTCATCAAATTCCCCGTCGGGGCCGTCCCTGAGTCAAAGATTACTGTGCGGTTCTGGATTATAGGCATTTTCCTCGCCGTTCTGACCTTTGTTACCCTTAAGGTTCGCTAAACATACAATCTACTACTAAAGAAATTATGCAACATATACATGAGTATCCCCTCAGTGGCCGGGTTGCCGTTTTGGGCGCCGGCGAGAGCGGTGTGGGCGCCGCCATACTTGCCAAGGACCGCGGTTATGAGGTCTTTGTCAGCGACATGGGCCAGATTCGTGAGAAATATACACGCATGCTTGCTGACGAGGGTATCGAGTTTGAGCAAGGACATCCGCATACCTCTGAGCGCATACTCAACGCCGACATCATCATAAAAAGTCCCGGCATACCTCCCACTGCACCTATCGTTCGCAATGCGGTAGAGAAGGGGATACCCGTCCTCAGTGAAATCGAGTTTGCCGGTATCTTTGCCCCTGAGGCCAAGACAATATGTATAACCGGTTCAAACGGTAAGACTACCACAACATTGCTTACCCACCACATACTGACACAGGCGGGGCTCAACCCGGGGTTGGCCGGCAATGTCGGCAAAAGCATGGCTCTGCAGGTGGCACGCGACCCCAAGCAATGGTATGTGATCGAGTTGTCATCCTTCCAACTTGAAAACATGTACCGCTTCAAGGCCGACACCGCGGTGATGATGAACATCACCCCCGACCACATGGACCGGTATGACCACAAAATGGAGAACTATGTTGACGCAAAGTTTCGCATTTTGCAAAATCAGACGGCGGACGATGCCTTTATTTATTGGAGCGATGACCCGGTGATGTCGGCCAAGATGTCCGCCATGGAAAATATCCCGGCCCGGCATTTCCCTTTCAGTATTGACCGTGAGGGACGCAACGCAGGGGCGTGGCTTGAGGGGGATGATATCCGCTTCACTGACGGGACCAACAGCTGGACCATGCCTCGCGCCGAGTTGTCCTTGAAGGGCATCCACAACCTCTATAACTCAATGGCTGCGGGCCTGGCCGCAATGTTGGCGGGAGTTGACCCTCAGGTGATACGTAGTGCATTGGGCAACTTCAGCTCGGTTGAACATCGGTTGGAGCCGGTACGCACTACCCCCGACGGGGTAACCTGGATCAACGACTCAAAGGCTACCAACGTCAACTCTACATGGTATGCCCTGGGTGCTATGCCGCAAGGACGCAAAACAGTACTGATTCTCGGGGGTAAGGACAAGGGTAATGATTACACCGAGATTGATGCCCCGGTGGCCGAAAAGGTTAAGGCTATCGTCGCTATGGGGGTAGATAACTCAAAGATACTTAGCCATTTCTCCGATATCGTCCCCGTGATTGATACCCACTCATTGGCTGAGGCTATTGAGGCTTGCAAGGGAGTGGCGGTTGCCGGTGACACGGTTCTCCTCTCACCGTGCTGTGCCTCCTTTGACCTTTTCACCAGTTATGAAAATCGCGGCCAACTCTTCAAGGAGGCTGTAAATAAAATATAATCTATGCAGGAAGATGTATCTTTAACACTCAACGGGGCAGACGTCCTACCCGACCGGGCTGCCACGGCCTCGGCGTCCAAGAAGGATGTTGCCGTAAACCGCGGTGACCGCTACCTGTGGGGCGTGTATATTGCCCTGATTGTGGTATCGGTGGTGGAACTGTTCTCCGCCTCATCCCGTGAGGTAAGTTCTGAGGGCGCTTTCGGCGTGCTCAGCCCCATAGTCAGGCACGGAACCCTGTTGCTGTTGGGTTTCGGCATCATGTGGTTCTTTATGGGACGACATTACAGGCTCTTTATCCCCTTTACTTATCTGTTTGTCCTGATATCGGTGGGGATGATGGTATATGTCCTTGCATACGGTGAGGTCATCAATAATGCCCGTCGCTCAATGACCATAATGGGGATACAGTTGCAGCCTGCTGAGTTTATCAAGATGTCGGCTGTGCTTGTTGTCTCCCTGGTGATGGCCCGCTCCCAAAAAAGCAAGGGGGTAGGGGTGACTGACCGCGGCATGTGGATTGCTGCCGGGTTCGTCCTGTTTTTCGGCGCTCTGTTGGCTAAGCAAGGCTTGACTAACACCATGCTGCTGATGGCCGTGTCCCTGTCCATGATGTTGGTGGGCGGTGTCAAGTTTCGTAAGATGCTGTTGGTTGTTGGCCTCTATGCTCTGTGCGGCGCAGGCTTTTACCTGTATCTGAGCAGTAGCGGTGAAGGCGAGGATAACCGCTCTGAAACTTGGGCGGCACGCCTCGAACGCCACTCCGAGACTCAAAACACACCCCTGTATGAGCAAAAGATTGACTCAAAGAACCGCCAGGAGATGTACTCATATATGGCGCAGGCAAATGGCGGCATAACCGGGGTGTTGCCGGGTAATGGGCGCGAGGCCGCGCGATTGCCGCTGGCCTTCAGCGACTTCATCTTCGCCATTGTCGTTGAGGACATTGGCCTGGTGGGCGCAATACTGCTACTGATAGCTTATCTGTGCTTGCTGGGGAGGGCTTCGGGATTGGCCTCAAGATGCTCAAGGGCTTATCCGGCCTTGCTGGTCATCGGCATGGCGGTGTTGATTGTGCTCCAGGCTCTGGTGCACATGGTCATCGTCTCAGGGCTCGGGCCTGTCAGCGGGCAGCCGCTACCCCTGATTTCAAAGGGCGGCTCCTCAATCCTCATAACCTCCATGGCCTTCGGTATCATGCTCAGCGTCTCGCGCTTTGCGGTTCCCCATCGCTCAAAAAAGGCTATTATCAAGAAAGAAATCGAGTCCCTGCCTGAGGACCTCAGGGCAGAGAACCCTACTCAACTGTGACAATTATATGAAAGTTCTGATTAGCGGTGGTGGCACCGGCGGACATATTTTCCCGGCAATAGCAATTGCCAACGAGGTTAAGCATCGTCTCCCCGACGCCGAGATTCTTTTTGTCGGCGCCGAGGGACGTATGGAGATGGAGCGCGTCCCTAAGGCGGGTTACAAGATTGTGGGCCTGCCCGTGGCCGGGTTTGACCGCAAACGTCCCTGGCGCAACTTTGCCGTGCTGATGAAGCTGTGGCGCAGCATGCGCCGTGCTCGTCGGGTGTTGAAGGAGTTCAAACCGGATGTAGCTGTAGGAGTAGGCGGATACGCAAGCGGGCCGGTACTGAAAGCTGCCCAAAAGGCCGGAATCCCAACCCTCATTCAGGAACAAAACTCATATGCCGGCGTCACCAACAAGCTGCTGGCTAAGGGGGCAAAGAAGATTTGTACCGCTTACCCCGACATGGAACGATTTTTCCCGGCTGACAAAATTGTTATGACCGGTAATCCTATACGCCGTGAGGTTCTTGAAAACACTATGACGGTGGCTGAGGCGCGTGCCGCTTTGGGCTTTGACCCGGCCAAACCGATGGTGTTGGTTGTGGGTGGCAGTCTGGGAGCCCGCACTATTAACCGCGCCGTTGAGGCTGCGTTGCCTCTGTGGACCGAGCATGGTATACAGGTACTGTGGCAAACCGGTAAATTCTATTATGACCAATTCAGGCCCGTGGCCGAAAAGTATGACGGTGTCAAGGCATTGCCCTTTATAGCAAATATGGATTGTGCATACAAGGCGGCTGACGTTGTGGTGTCGCGCGCAGGCGCTTGCTCGGTCAGCGAGATTCAGCTGCTGGGGTTGCCTGCTGTGTTGGTGCCGTCCCCCAACGTGGCCGAGGATCACCAACGACGCAATGCCGAGGCTTTGGCAACACGCGGCGCCGCGCGCATGGTGCTTGATGTCGATGCCGTTCGTGATCTGGGGCATGAGGTTCTTGACCTTGCCAACAGCCGCCACACACGTGATGCATTGGGACGCGCTGCCGCTGAAATGGCCCTGAGGGATGCCGATGCAAAGATTGTTGACGAAGTAATAAAAGCCGCTGAAAAATAAACAATGGATAATACCCTGAAGTATAAAAACGTATATTTTGTAGGCGCCGGTGGCATTGGCATGGCTGCCCTTGAGCGCTGGTGCATGAGCCGCGGGATTAACGTCGGCGGATATGACCGCACTCCCTCCCAACTGACCGAGGCACTCCAGAACGAAGGTGCCCAAATCACTTTTGACGAGTCGGTTGGGGCCATCCCCGCACTTTTCCGCGACCCCGCTGACACTTTGGTGGTATATACCCCTGCTGTCCCCGATGACATGCCGCAGCTGCAATGGTTTCGCAACAACGGGTTTGAGGTTGAAAAGCGCGCACGCCTGTTGGGCGAGGTGACAAGGGCCTCCAAGGCTCTGTGTTTTGCCGGTACTCACGGCAAAACCACCACAAGCTCTATGGCCGCACATCTGCTGCAAGTGGCCGGCGTGGGCTCAAATGCGTTTTTAGGTGGGGTGCTGACAAATTACGGCACCAATTTCCTGCTCTCTGAGACATCGCCGTACTCAGTCGTCGAGGCTGATGAGTTTGACCGCTCCTTCCTGCAACTGAGGCCTTCGGTGGCAGTGATCACTTCAACCGACCCCGATCATCTCGACATCTATGGTGACGAGGCCGGGTATCTTGAGGGGTTTGCACAGTTCACCGAGCTGATATATCCCGGCGGAACATTGATAGTAAAAAAGGGTATAAAGTTGAGCCCGCGGGTTCAGCAAAACGTCAAGGTATACACCTACAGCCGCGATGCCGGCGACTTCCATGCCGAGAATATTCGCCACGCCAACGGCACCATAACGTTTGATTTTGTGGGTCCCGACGGCCTGCGTATAACCGATATCGAGTTGGGTGTACCGGTTGATATCAATATTGAGAATGCCGTGGCTGCAATGGCTGCGGTTGCCGTTGCCGGAGAACTTGATGCTGAGGCCGCACGCCGGGCAATGGCCTCATTTCGCGGGGCACAACGCCGCTTTGAGTTCCATCTGCATGAGCCACACCGCGCCGTCATTGATGACTATGCTCATCATCCCGACGAGATTGCGGCATCCATTGCAAGTGTCAGGGCTCTATACCCCGACACGGAACTTACCGTGGCTTTCCAGCCTCACCTGTATACACGTACCCGCGATTTCGCTCCGCAGTTTGCCGCCGCGCTCTCAGCCGCCGACAATGTCATACTGCTGGATATCTATCCCGCGCGTGAAGAACCTCTCCCCGGCATTACGTCAAAAATTATTTTTGATGCACTTGCCCCGTCGGTGAAAAATCGTTACCTTATCGCCAAAGAGGATTTCCCGGGTTTGATTGCTGAACTGCGCCCTAAAGTCCTGCTCTCATTGGGAGCCGGTGACATTTCAAATTACGTACCCCGCATAGCCGAGATATTGAAGGATGAAGATTAACCGCGAGTTGCTGAAGCGTATCGGCACCTGGGTAGCATTGGCGGCCTTGGTGGCTTACCTGGCGGTGGTGATTCCCGCTGCTGCACGCGCGCACAATGATGAGTTGTGTGCCGGCCTGCGTGTCACCGTCATTGACTCGCTGCAAACAGGGTATGTTACACCCGTCGGGATTGCCCGGGAACTCGGCTCATTGGCAAACACTGCCGAGGGTTCTTTGCTCAATGATATCAGCACAAAGGATATCAAGCACCTGCTTGAGAAACTTGATAAAATCGAGGATGTAAACGTGGTGCGCACCTCCGACAGATACATCGCTATAACGGTGCGTCCGCTGGCTCCCGTGGCACGTGTGTTTGACGGGGACGACTCTTATTACATCAATAAGGACGGCAAGCGCATTACCGCAGATGCGCGTTACCGCATGGATGTCCCGGTCATTGCCGGACACTTCCCCCCGCGTGATACGTTGATGAATCCCGCCAAGTTGCTCCCTCTGCTCAGCCGGCTGGCTAACGACCCGCTGTGGGGAAAGATGGTGACCATGGTGGTGGTGGACAACAAGCGTGACGTGCTGCTGGTGCCCGCCGTCAAGGGCCACATCATTAACCTTGGCAACGTCAGTGACCTTGACAGCAAATTTGAGTGCCTTGAGCGTATGTATCACAAGGTTATACCCGTGCGCGGGTGGGACTTCTATGATACCATCTCGGTGAAATGGCGCGGACAGGTGGTGGCAACCCGGCGCGTAAAACCCCGCATGGAGGTCAATACACCCATCGATACCATTTCTGAGAATGTTGACGTCAGCACAATGTTGACAACCGAGGGGATAGCTCCGGGACAGACCCGGCCCGGGGTGGCTGCCGTCAGTGAGAAGCCTATACCAAAGTCCTCGTCGGCAGTTGAGAAGAAGCCGGCCCCTGAGCCACAGGACGCACCAAAAGAGAATACAAAAAAGAAAACACAATAGATATGTCTGAAAAATACATCATTGCCATTGAGCCAAGCAGTTCAAAGATAAGGGGTGCCCTGGGGGTCGTTGACGCCTCGGGGACATTGACGGTAAAGAGCATCGTCGAGGAGCGCCTGGTCGACGCCATCGAGTATGGCCGGGTGCGTAACGTGGGGGCTGCATCGGTGGCCATTCGCAATATCCTGAATCAGTTGGAGGATATGCTCCCCAACCGGCGCATTACCGGGGTACACGTGGCTTTGGGGGGCCGCTCAATGGGACTCGTTCCCAAGGCGATAACCCGTCGCTTGCCTCAGGATGCCGTGGTAACCCTGGATAACCTCAGGGATATGGCACATGAGGCATACGAGACGATTCTGCCCGAGCGGGATGTGGTGACGACAACGGTGCGTGAGGTGCGCGTTGACGGCCGCCCGGTCAGCAAGGCCGTGGGGACTTTCGGCCGGCAGATCGACGCTGTCTTCAACCTTATCAACCTGCGCAATCATTTCAAGCGTAACCTCAGCCAGGTCATCGAGACTCAACTGCACCTGAAGGCCCGCAGCTACATCGTCAGGCAGCTGGCACAGGCGGCTATGGTGCTGAAGGACCGCCAGCGCGAACTCGGGTGTATGCTGGTGGACTTTGGGGCGGAGACCACAACGGTGTCAATATATAAGGATAGTGTTCTGGTATATCTTGCCTCTCTCCCCATGGGCTCACGTAATATCACCAAGGATATTATGTCCCTGAACTATCTTGAGAAGATGGCCGAGAAGATGAAGTGCAATGGTGCTGATGCCCTGATGGCTGTTACTGAGGATGGAGAGATCCCCGCTGACGCTCAGCTCAACAACCTTGTTGCCGCACGCGTGGGTGAAATTATTGCCAACATCATCAATCAGGTTTCTCTGGCAGGCCTCACTCCCGAGCAACTTCCCGAGGGTATTGTGCTGGTGGGTGGCGGCTCAAGGCTGCGCGGCTTCGCCCAACGCCTTGAGGAGGAATCGGGGATGCGCGTTTACCAGGGCATGCCGGTTTATGGCGTAAAGATTGCTGACAGCCACATTCGCCCCGACGAGAACATTGATATACTTTCTGTCCTTGAGTTTGCGGCACGCAACTCTGAGGACTGCACCGAGGAGATTGTGCAGACTTTTATCAATGACCCGGTGGTTGAGCCCGAACCGGAACAGGAACCCGAGCCTGAGCCTGCGCCGGAACCTCGACCTGAAAAGGTTAAAACCCAAAAGAGGAGCAACGAGAAAAAGAAACGCCCCGGTATCTCAACCGTCGGGAGCGGCAAATTTTTCGGCAAGCTCAATAACCTGAAGAATACCGTTGCACGCTTTATGGAGGAGCAGGACATCGACGACAATGATGATGACCTGAAGGACGACGATTGATTCTGTCCAAAAATCCATTTTAAAATACTGACATACAACTCTTTGATTCAAAAATAAGAATATGGCTATCAATATAGATGACACCTCACGCTTCGGCACTGAGGATAAAGAGGATATAATCATAAAGGCGGTCGGTGTCGGCGGCGGTGGAAACAACGCTATTGACCACATGTATCGCGAGGGGATACAGAATGTGTCGTTCGTCAACATAAACACCGACAAGATGTCGCTGCGACACAGTGTCGTGCCGCAGACCCTGGTAATCGGCCCGGGCCTTGGGGCCGGCAACAAACCTGAGGTCGCACGCGAGTATGCCGAGGAGTGCGCTGAGGAGATTTCAAAGCTCTTTGATGACGGCACACAGATGGTATTCATCACCGCCGGTATGGGTGGTGGCACCGGCACCGGCGCCGCTCCCGTGGTTGCCCGCATCGCAAAGGAGCATGACATGTTGACCATCGGTATCGTAACCATTCCCTTTCTGTTTGAGGGGCCGGTGAAGATTTCCAAGGCCTTAGAGGGGGCAGATGAGATGGCTAAGTATGTCGATGCGCTGCTGGTTATCAACAATGAGCGTCTGACCGAGCTGTACCCCGACATGGACCTCATCAACGGGTTTGCCAAGGCTGATGATACCCTGGCAACAGCCGCCCGTTCAATCTCTGAACTGATCACTTGCACAGGTCGTATCAACGTCGACTTCAACGATGTCAACACCACGCTGCGTGACGGTGGCGCTGCCATTATCTCTACCGGGTATGGCGAGGGTGAGAATCGTGTCACCAAGGCCATTGAGGATGCTCTGCAATCTCCGTTGCTCAAGAACAGGGACATCATGGGCTCAAAGAAGTTGCTCTTCAACCTGTACTTCTCACAGACCAGCTCTGACGCATTCCGCATGGAGGAGGTCAACGAGCTCACTCAATTCGTTACCAACATAGGCAGCAATGTCGATGTTATCTGGGGTCTGGCTTTTGACGATACCTTGGAGGATAAGGTGAAGATTACAATCCTGGCCGCAGGTTTTGATGTGTCGCTTGAGGATGAAGAGAAAGATTTCGTCAAGAAACGTACCGCAACCACTAAACCCCAAAGGCCCATCAATATCTTCGGGAAAAAGGAGAAGGAGGAGCCTAAAAAACCGCGTGAGGTTGCAGTTGACCACGACCGTATAGCACGTGAATACGGGCCCAAGATTCATCAACTCGAACCGGGTAAGGACCGCTCACGCTATGTTGTCCTCCGCCCTGAACAGTTTGATGACGATGCTGTAATTGAGTACCTCGAGAAGAATCCCACCGCCACGCGTGACAAAAAGAGTGTGGAACGGGTGCGCAACAATGCCGGGGTAAATCCCGTGGCTGCCGGCGTAAATTGTGTTGGCAACCGTCCCAACAAACGCATTGATTTCTCTGAGCCCTTTTAATCTCTGTCTATGATTGATACATTGTTGCTGGACCTGGGTGGTGTCATTATGGACATAAACAAGGATGAGTGTGTTTTTAACTTTAAACAACTGGGTTTCAAGGATATAGATACTTTTTTGGGAGAATATTCCCAAAAGGGGCCTTTTCTTGCTCTTGAGGCCGGCGAACTTTCTGCTGATGAGTTTCGCCAACATATCCATTCCATGATGCCTGTGGGTGTCAGTGACAGTGTCATCAACGAGGCTTTCGGCTCATTCCTGCTTGGAATCCCCATTGAAAGATTGCGGCAGTTGGAGAGGCTGCGGGGCAAATACCGCATCTTCATGTTGTCAAACACCAACCCTATAATGTGGAATGACTACATTGCCCGCGCATTCCGCATTGACGGGAAGGAGCGGGAGGACTACTTTGACGGGTTCGTAACTTCTTTCTCAACCGGATACAACAAGCCTGACCCCCATATTTTTCAAAAGGCGATAGAACAGTGCGGATTAATTCCTGAAAACACGCTGTTCTGTGACGACTCTCTCGCTAATTGTCAGGCAGCCGCTGAACTCGGGTTTCAGACAAGGCACATTACGGGTGACACCACATTCTGGCAAAATCTATAAATAAATCGTTGTCATGAAGATTGTTAGCCGACCGGATACCACACATCGTCGCGTTGCTGCCATCGGGATGTTTGACGGGGTGCACAAAGGGCATCTGGCCCTGATTGAGTATGTGCGCCGTCAGGCCGAGCGGTTGCGGCTGGTGCCCTCGGTGGTGACTTTCCTGAATCATCCGCTAAAGGTCATACAGCCGGGGAAAGCACCGCGTAGGCTAACCTCAAATGCTCAGCGTGTAGAACGCCTTGCTGCCGCCGGCATACGCGATATCATTATGCTTGATTTCAATGAGAACCTCAGGCGCATGGACGCCGAGGTGTTTCTTTGGCATCTAAAGGAGGAATATGCCGTGGATGCTCTGGTGGTAGGTTTCAATAACCGTTTCGGGTTCGGACGTACAGGCGATATCAATCAGTATAAAGAGATTGGGCGTCGCTTGGGCATGGAAATCATTGAGGCTCCTGAGTTTAAACTTGATGACGGGGCTAAGATTAGCTCCTCCCGCATCAGAAATCTCATTGCCTCAGGCGATGTTGACAGGGCTGCTGAAATGTTGGGGTACGCCCCTGGTTTCAGTGGAAAAGTGATTGCGGGACGAAAATTGGGCCGCAGCTTAGGATTCCCGACCGCAAACCTGCAGCCTGACGACCCGAATAAACTGTTGCCGGCAGCCGGGGTATATGCCGTGGATGTGGTTATGCCTGACGGCACCAAGCATCGCGGCGTTATGAACATCGGTAACCGCCCTACGGTTGTCGAAAGCGAAGATATGTCTATTGAAGTGCATATAATAGACTATGAGGGGTGGTTGTATGGCGATGTCTTGGAGGTGGAGCTGCTTAAGCGTTTGCGCGATGAGAAGCATTTCCCTGATTTACAGGTACTTAAAAAGCAAATTTCTGATGATGTCGCTGTTGCAAGCACAATATAAATGGCGGTTATGAACAGTTTTGAATCAAAAATTAATGGCCCTTTGCAGGCGCGGGCTCAGGCTATTGCCAACGAGGCTTCAGCCGTGCATGCCGGTGTCAACCAGTTTTATGACAAGACGCTGCCATATTCTTTTCATCTTGAGAGTGTGGCAAAAAACACTGCGCGATATGCCGACAGGGTACTCGCTGATGATGCTGCCGATGAGTTGATTCTGGCAATCTGGTTTGGCGCGTGGTTCCATGATTCAATCGAGGATGCACGCTTGACGTATAATGATGTCAGGAAGATTGCATCAAAATATTTATCTGACGAGTATGCCCTGCTTGCAACTGAGGTCGTCTATGCCCTGACAAATGAAAAGGGGCGCACGCGTGCCGAGCGGGCTGATGAACGCTACTACGACCTGATACGCAACACCCCATACGCCCCTTTGGTAAAAGTGGCAGACCGATTGGCGAATATTGAATATTCAGTGGGAAAGGGGCAGGCCGGGATGGCCGGGATGTATACCGCAGAGCTACCTCATTTTCTCGAAGCCGTTCAGGGTGGCCTTACACCAGTGCCTCAGGAGATGGTTGAGAGGCTGACGGCCCTCGTCAAAAGTTGATGCCGATTGAGACATTTACCATACTCAGTCCCCCTTTGATGACGGTACGGTTATTTTCGGGCCCAAAACTTTTCATCCCGTTATACAGATATCCCAAGCGCATGTAGCTTTGGAAATTATTGTTGCCGGCGAGGTTGAAACCTACTGACGGATTGATGAAGGGCACTGTCTGTCGGCTGTCATTGTCAACATTATCTATCGCCAACCCGAGGCGCAAGTCCAGAAAGCACAGCGTGGGACGGTGCCGAAAATTGGTCTGCAATATTGCATAGATAGGGAATGCGCGGCAGCTGTTGGAGGCCATCATGTTGATGCCCGCTCCCACACCGGCCATCTTCAGCAGACCGTTTGAGTACCCGAAGTTTGCATCAAGATTTATGGTTGTCATGTCGTGGCCCGTGAGGTCTATGGATGTGCCGATCTCGGCGCCCCACGCAAATTTTCCCTCGGCAAGGGCTGTCAATCCCATACAGGCTGCCATTATACACAGCAGCACTCTTTGCTTAAGCCTACGTAACCGGCCCCCCTTCATTTCCCGGCGAATTTAAGATGCAGGCAAGCCCAGTTCTTGTCAGACGTTACCTTTTGGGTCTCCAGCCCTAAGGGCCGGGCAACTGCCTCTACCACCGGAACATCCTCAGTATAAAATCCGCTCAACAGCACATCTGCGCCGGGGGCGAGGGTGGCGGCATAGCGGGGAAGGTCTGCCGTAATAACATTGCGGTTGATGTTCGCGGTGAGGACTTGCACATCCTTATCGTCAGAGATGACCGAGGCATCTCCAAGCCGCACATCTATTTCAGGATGTTGGTTGGTGCGCACATTCTCAACAGCGTTGATATGGGCAAACTCATCAATCTCAACGGCAATAACCGGGTCAGCACCGCACATGGCTGCCAAAATTGCCAATATCCCAGTGCCGGTACCCATATCCAACACCTTGCGACCCGCCATGGGCATGGAAAGCAGTGCACGGACTATCAGGGAGGTAGTGCTATGGTGGCCGGTCCCGAATGCCATTTTGGGGTCTATCACAATCTCATATCGGCATTGTGGATAATCCCGGTGAAAGGAGCTGTGGATCACGCACTCATCCCCGATAACCAGGGGTTGAAAATAGTTCTGCTCCCATTCGGCATTCCAGTCACGGCCTGTAATCAGGTTGTCATTGCCGGTGACAGTGACACCTGGCAGAGGAAAGCTTGCGATTATCTCAGCCACCGCCCGGGCGTCATACTGCTCTTGGCGAATATAAGCTGTCAGTCCCGTTGCGTCGGGCACAAAACTCTCATAGCCGGCATCTGCAAGCAGGGCTGCAAGGATGTCGGTTGCAACTTCGGTACACGGCGAAACCTCAAAGCGGGTTTCTATATAGTCGTTCAAAACGTTACCGTAAAAAGTTTCTGCGTTCGCCGCCGCAATTATCCTTTCAGCTTTTTAGTTTTACGGCGAGAACTTAAGTTTTTGATGAATTTAAAAGCCCGGCCTCCCCATTTTGCCACGGCAAAGGCTGTGCCCAAATAGGGGATGCTGTGGGTGAGGGTAGTGGCAGCTGATGTGGCTGTGTGCAACGTGTTGCTCCGCACTGATTTAACCTGTTGGTTAAGGCGCTCTTTGGCAAGCTCGCTGCAGGTGGCTATGTAGGCGCGACGATACCTGAGCTCTTCAATGGTATAGCCCTTCCAGTCCTCGGGCAACTCTGAGGGTTTCAGTTTTAAATTGCTCATTTCAAAAGGGTTATTTAAAGATTAGCTTGGAGATTAATCTTGCTACCGGGTTGAAGATAAGTTGGCGCCTGAACACCACTGCAACCACCAGCAACAGTATGTAGAAGCCGGTAATGATGCTGTATGCCAATGCCAGACCCAACCACTCGCCAATCCAGTTGGCAGCCGCCACGCTCAGGAAAAACAATATGGTCACACTAAAGACAAAACAAACCGTGAGGGTGATAAAGGTGGCAAAAAGAATGGATACTTTTTCGGCCAATGTCAGCTTGGTGTATTCCATCTTCAGGTCAAGATACTCGCGTATGTCAGCCCATAGTTTAGTGAATCCGTTCTCTTTGTCGGCCATCGGTAATCTGCTTTTTGGGGTGGATATATATCGTTTTTCTTGTTTTTGGCATGGAAGCTATTAATCGTCCATGCCGATTGTCAGCTCCTCAACAAGAGCATCAATCTCACGGTCGCTGCAATAAATGCCACGTTTGCGCAGGATTTTGCGAATGCGTGCGCGCATGTCACTGCCCTTCTCGGGGGTGAAAAGTACGGCGGCTCCTGCACCAACAATTGCTCCGCCCAAAAATGCGGCTATCAAGGTCAATGTATTGTTCATGGAGAAAAATATTTTAAGTGGTAAGTATCAATAAGTTGCTTGTTAAATCTTCCACCGAAGGACACCCCCGGCAGAAAACCTGCTAAAGACAGATACACACGTGCAGGGCCGCAGTGTCTGCCGCCCATGCACATGCTCTATGATATCTTTATTTATTCTCGATCTCTTCTGCTATCTCGTCAGCGAGCTCCTCGATGCGTGATTTTTTCAGCTTGATACCTTTCTTTTTCAGATATGCAGCAATATTCTCACGGGTAGCATCACCTTTCTCGGGGGCGAACAACAGGCCAACGGTTGCACCGGCTACGGCACCGCCAATAACAGCTAATACAATGTTTAACGGTCTCATCTCTAAGTGTTTAAAGGTTATATAATTATTTGATTTTCTTTCTCGTTCTTAAAACTTTATATCTATAACACCTTGTCGGGATGAAAGGTTCAATAGATATACACCGCTAAGATACAAATTTCTGCAAATATTCCCAAAGCCGTCTTTTTATTGAAGCTTGGATTTGGGGCAGATTTCTTTCCCTCAAAGGGGCAATGTATGCAGTAGGGTGAGACCGAAGGTGAGGGTGGAGTTGTATCGCGGAACGCTGAGGCCCTGATATTTTTTGCTGAAGGAGATGATGCTGTAATAAAAGCGTGCCTCAGCCATGACCTCCCAATGCGGGGCAAACTGACAACCTATGCCGGCTCCCAAAAGCGGGGAGAGGTCAAAACGTTGGTCTCGTCGGCTGTCAAAGGGTACGTTCCCCGAATATTTTTCAGGCTCCTGAAACTCTGAATTTTCGGTGGGAGAAAGGGATAACTCATACCCCGAACGGTGCTGAGTGAGCCATACGCCAAACGCCACCCCGACATTCAGGAACCCATGCAGTCGCGAGGGGCCGAAACTAAAGGATGCCATAAGGGGCAGTTCCAAATATCCGTTGCGTTGGGTGAAGCCCCATTCCCGCCCGAACATCGGGCCTCGTTGTTGTTTGTAGTTACGGGTCATGTACAGCAAGTCTCCCCGCACGGCTAACCATGGGTTAATGGTGTAGCGCCCGGTGACCCCGCTGAACCACCCGGCAGCTGACTTGGTGCGCAGGTCATAGGCATATTGGGGAGAGCCTGACGGGCTATTTGCGGTGGCACCACCTCCCAACCCGATGGCCCATTGAGCGTGCATCGGGATAAAATAAAGAATTAATAAGCTGAGTAATAGTAACTTCTTCATTTTTGCCGAGTAAGATTTATTGCATCTTCAAGTTGGCTGAAGCCTGAGTCGGCTTTCAACAGCGAGAGATGGTCAGGTGTGACACCTACCCCCTCAAAAAGTTTTAACTCGGGGCCCATACGCATTTGCCATGTGGATGTGTGTACCGTCAATTTATTATCAGACGTTGAGAAACTGCCGGTATAAGCCACACGATAATCATACACCAACGGACCGGTGCATCCAAAGGTGCGTTCGCCGATTGATTGTCCATTGGGTAACATCATCACAGCCTGGGTGAACAATTCGGCTAATGAGCATGACCATATATCGCACAGGGCCGTCACGGGAATGTCAGAGGGGAGGGTCCCTGTGGGGGCGGGGGCTATTTCAAAGGGTATCCACGCTGAGTAAGCCAAGGGATGCAGCCCCGACTTAGTGCGCGTCTTGCCAAGACGCAGAGGTTCGGGAGTGAGGTAGGCAAACAAAAAGGATAAATCAGTGGTGAACCCACCGGGATTGTTGCGCAGATCTATGATAACTCCCCGCAGATTTGTCTCGGGAGCGGTTACTTTTTCAATGAAGAATTGCCTGGCCTCCAATGCCTTAGGGTTATCGTGGGTGTCGTCTTTATAATCAGGGAATTCGTCAACCAAGGATATCACGGCAAATTGCGACACACGCAGGTATAGGATGTCACCGTCAATCAATCCGGATGTCACCTGCATGTCACCCGATGAGGTATAAGCGTTTGCGTTGTGCCATTGAGACAGTCGCCCCTCAGCCTGAAGACGCGCGTAGGTCTTTTGGAAATCCTCATCGGTCAATTTGGGATGATAATAATCACGCTTTTCTACCTCAGCCACCGCCGGATATACCGAAAAAATGTTGTTTTTCCCCGGCGCAGCCTTAGGGTTCACTCCACGAATATTCAGGTGATGGTCTAACAGTGTGGCAGAAAGCTCATTGTAAAGCTTTGCCACAGTGTCGGTGCTGACATATTTTTCCCGATCGAGACTAACAAATTTTGGGCGATACTTTGCGCGAATGCTTTCCCAGTCGGTGTCATCGTCACTCCAAAATACATAGCTCTGCTGCATGCCTGACCAGAACGCGTCAAATTGTTCGGTTAAGGTGGAGGCAGTGCGGTCCTCGGGACTGTATAACTCGTCGGCCTCAGAGCGGCAACCGCTCAGGCTGACAAGTGATAGTAATATTGCAGTAAGTAAAATTAATTTCCTCATTATGACATTAAAACGCATTTTCGCTGCGTTTATTTTGTCCTCACCGGCCAAACATTTCCCGCGCTTGTGCCAGGGACTCCGGCTTGCCAATGTCTATCCACCGGTCAGTTGCCTTTAGCAGATATGGGCGTATTGTAAGATTGCGGGTATTGTTGGCATAAAAGGGGATAATCGGGAATACGTCAGACGAGATGTGGCGAGCGTGCTCCTGCAACAGAGGTAATACGGTTGCGGGATTGATGATGTGTATGCCGCTGAAAGCTAACTGTTCGCAACCCTCGGGACTTAGGCCCGTGGGTAAGGTGTTGCCGTTGCGCCGGTCGAGCCAACCCTCCATGCGTTCCTCTTTGAACAGCAGCATGCGCGATGTGTCGCGCCGGCTCACTGCCAGGGTGACGTCAGCCCCCGATTGCTTATGTTGACGCAGCATCTCTTCAAGGTCCAGGTCGGTGGCGATATCGGCATTGTGGACAATCACCGGCTCATCATCCCCAAGAAGCTGCAACGCCTGAAGCATTCCCCCGCCGGTGTCAAGCAATTCACGGGTTTCGTCGCTAATTTTTATATTTAAATCGTTGTCCTTTATGTAATTAACTATTTTTTCACCCAAGTGATGAATGTTGGCAACGATCTGTTTAGCCCCGGCGTTGCGAAGATTGCGGGCTGTACGTTCAAGCATGGTGCAGCCACCCACCTCAATAAGTGGTTTTGGAACAGTATCGGTTATAGGCCGCAGGCGACTACCCAGCCCGGCAGCAAAGATAATTGCATTCATTTTTGATTTTCAGGCCAAGTGCTTGATTCTGTGTGTTTTAATTCTAAATTTACCCCCTTGATGTTTGAAAGGGCAAGGGCAAGGCACTCAGCCATATAGACACTGCGATGTTGTCCACCGGTGCACCCAAAGGCTACCGACAGGTTGGTGAACCCGCGTTCCAGATATCGTTGAACTGCCGGCGCAACCATTGCCAACGCATTATTGAAATAGTCCTTAACTTGGGGATACTGTTCAAGCCACTCCCTCACAGATACGTCACGGCCGGTAAGCGGTTTGAACTCATCCAACCGGCCCGGGTTTGGTAGAGCCCGACAGTCAAAGACAAATCCACCGCCATTGCCTGAGAGGTCCCTTGGAGGGCCTGATTTGCGAAACCCGAACGAAGCGATGCGTACTGTCAATCCCGGTTTTGCTTCAGTCCTTGCCAGTTCGCAGACGGTCAACTTGTTGCAGCAACGCAGCAGTTCGGGATACGGTTGTAGGATATCCCACAGCTCCCTGAGATTTTCCAGCGCGGGAGCAATAGAGGTAATAAAGTGGGCTTTCCCTTGTACCAAGCCACGAAAGCCGTAGGCGCCAAGAACCTGGAGGGTACGCAGCAATGCATACAGTCGCAGAGCATTGAAGTCGCTGCCAATTACTTGCAGATATGGGGAGGCATATTCTCGCCGTTGAGCCTCGGTAAAACCCGCTTTAGCCTGCCATAAAAATGAGGCAGCATCATAGAGCTTAGGGCCACGCCTTGCACCCTGAAAGTCAATCACATAGTGATGATTTTCGTCATCGACAATTATGTTGCGGCTTTGAAAATCGCGCAACATAAGCCCTTCAGGAGAATTGCTTAACAGGGTGTCAATCAGCTTATTAAAATCTGATTCTAAGGCCGGTTCATCGGGTGTGACCCCGGCAGCCATCATGAAGCAGTACTTGAAATAGTTGAGGTCCCAAAGAATCGCCTGCCTGTCCATAGCCTCCACCGGGAAGCATTGACTGAAGTCCACCCCAGCGGGCTCCTGAAACTGCGGAAGCAGGTCCATAACCCTTTTAATTATGTCCACCGGCTGAGAAGGCAACATCTCAAACAGAGAGTGTTGCCCGACATCAGTCTGCAGGTAGGTCATCTCATCTGATGAGACGGCGAGAATCTCAGGCACCGGTAGGTTGCGGTCAAGAAACACCTTGTCAAGCATCATAAATGCCCGATTCTCAGCAAGGTTAGTGCCCTCGGTGCCGATAACAGAAGGAAGGCCCGGAGCCGAGAGGCGGGTATACCGCCTTCCCGACCCGGAGCCTGTTATCTGTTCAACCTGCGTAGGGTATTCTCCATACACCTGTCGGTAGAGGCTTGAGGGAGTCTCAGCCATTTTCTGCAGTGGTATCGTTGTTGGAGTCAGATGTCGGTGCAGCCAAAGGATTCCAGCCTTGCGCCTTCAACGGAATCTCACCGCCGTCACGCGTGATAAGGGCGCATCCAAGCTCCTCCTTGCAGATGTGGCCAATGAGGCGAACCCCCGGAATCTTTTCTATGGCCTGGTGCTCGGAAAGCTTCACGGTGAACAGTAGCTCATAATCCTCACCGCCGTTCAGGGCCGCCGTCACCAGATTCATGCCCAACTCCTCAGCCATAACGGCCGTCTGGTAGTCAATAGGGATACGGTCTTCATAGACCCGGCAGCCCGTGTGACTGTCGTTGCAAATATGCAGCAACTCTGATGACAAGCCGTCACTGATGTCCATCATTGCCGTCGGTTTGATACCCGCCTTTGCGAGTTCTGAGATAATGTCTCGGCGCGCCTCCGGTTTCAGTTGACGCTCAACCAGGTACTCCTTTCCGGCAAAATTGGGTTTGAAGTCGGGTATCCCCTTTGAAGCCACCTTTTCGCGCTCAAGCAGTTGCAGACCCATGTACGCTGCCCCCAGGTCACCGGATACGCAAATAAGGTCGGTATCCTTTGCACCGTCACGGCTCACGATAAGGTCAGCCGGTGCCTCCCCGAGACAGGTGATTGCTATCACCAGACCTTGGCGACTTGCACAGGTGTCGCCGCCGACAATGTCAACGCCATATATTTGGCATGCCAGTTTAATGCCGGCATACAGCTCCTCGATATGTTCCACAGCGAAACGGCTGGATACCCCCAGTCCAACCACAATTTGACGTGGTTGGGCGTTCATGGCATAAATATCGCTGAAGTTTGCCACTGCGGCCTTGTAGCCAAGGTGTTTCAGGGGCACGTAGGTCAGGTCAAAGTGCACCCCCTCAAGCAACAGGTCGGTGGTGACCAGTGTCTGCATCCCCGGGGTGGGGGTCAGCACTGCGGCGTCATCCCCCACGCCTTTGTGGGTTGTGGGGTTGCCGGGTTTCAGGTCTTTGGTGAGTCGGTCAATAAGGCCGAACTCCCCAAGGGAACTTATTTCGGTGTAGCCGGACATCTTTACAGTAATTTTTCGTGAAAATGTTGTTGAATATTATTTTGCAGTGGTCAAGCTTTCTGCACCAGTTCGCGCATAATCTCCAGGCACTTGGGCTGTGCCAACAGGGCAGCTTGCTGAACCTCCTCGTGCGTAGGCACCTGGGTGACATCTTTGCCGCCAAGGTCGGTAATCACCGATAAGCCGAACACACGCATGCCGGCATGCACAGCCACAATAACCTCAGGCACTGTTGACATGCCCACACAGTCGCCACCGATAATGCGATAATACTCATACTCGGCAGGCGTCTCAAACGTGGGGCCGGTAACGCCTACATACACGCCGTGCATCAGGCGTATGCCTTTCTCGGCAGCAATATCATCGGCCAGTTTCACCAGGCGTTTGTCGTATGCCTCGGTCATCGCCGGGAAGCGCGTGCCAAGCTCATCATAGTTGCGTCCGCGCAGGGGGCTCTCGGGGAAAAGGTTGATGTGGTCGGTGATGACCATAACATCGCCAACGCGGAACTCCTTGTTCATGCCACCCGAGGCATTGCTAACAAACAGAGTCTTGACGCCCAAGGCTTGAAAAACACGTACGGGGAAGGTGACCTGCTTCATGTCATACCCCTCATAGTAGTGGAAACGTCCCTGCATTGCTATTACGGGTTTGTTGCCCAGTTTGCCGAAAATCATGTTCCCTGAGTGGCCCTGCACGGTTGATACCGGCATATTGGGAATCTCTTTGTAGGGGATGAATTTGGCATCGGTTATCTCGTCGGCCAAGGCGCCGAGGCCCGTGCCGAGAATTATTGCTGTATCGGAGACGGTTTCAACTTGTGAGCGCAGAAAATCAGCTGTTTGTTTAATCTTTTCAAGCATGGCGATTATTTTTTACCGGTTAAAAATAAATTCTGGTTATAAGGGAAGTGTCGTTTATGTTAACATATAATGCCGGGGATAGGTTTGGCGTGGGTGGTTGAAGCCACTCAGCCAATGGGGGTGCGTTTCACCAACTCACGCAAGGCCGTGTCAAACCCGGTGTTGTTGTCAGACTGGCCCCCCGGGTCGATAAACTCAACCGAGACGGGCAGGTAGAAGATGCTACTCTTGAGCTCATGCGGGAAGTAGGGGTTGTGGCTGAGGCGCACGGCATCCTTCTCGGTGGTGATTATGTATCGGTGCTCGCCCGGCATGGAGTCATACTTTTTGGTGATAGCCTGGATGTCGTCATGCTCAAAGCGATGATGGTCAGGATAACACAGAACCTTTATCTTAGCGTTATAGCGGCGCAGATGTCTGACAAAGGGTCTGGGATTTGCTATGCCGGAGACCACCAGGATAGTATCCTTGTCGGTGAGCCACTCAAGGCGCGGTATGTAGTCTGCCTGCTCGGGGAACAAAGCCACAAGATGTCCGTAGACGTAGCGTGAGAAAAACAGCTTTTGCCAGGGCAACAGATTCAACCGCTCCTTAAAGATGCGGAAATCCAAGGGGCGCATGTTGGGCGGGCATTTACTCACCACCACGATATCGGCACGCGATAGAGCCCTGACCGGCTCACGCAGGCGCCCGTATGGCAAAAGATGATCGGCATACGGCGGCCGGGAATAGTCAATCAGCACCACCGCCACCTTTGGCATTACATAACGGTGCTGGAAGGCATCGTCAAGAACAATGAGGTTGAGGTTGCTGTCGATTTCGCGCATCTTGGCGATGCCCTCAATACGTTTCTCGCACACAGCCACCATTGCCTCCGGGCCGAACTTGTGGTAAATCTGGAAAGGTTCGTCGCCCAGGTCGTCAGGCGATGTGCGCGGTGTTGCCAGGACAAACCCCTTTGTGTTACGTTTGTATCCGCGGGAAATCACGCCAACCTTATAATACTCACGCATCAGGCGTATGACGTACTCGGCATGCGGCGTTTTGCCGGTACCCCCAACAGCGATGTTCCCCACCACAATAGTGGGGATGTCAAGGCGAGTCTGCTTCAGAAACCATCCGCGCTCAAAGAGCAGATTGCGCACCCACACAACAAGGCCGTAGACCTTGGAAATGGGCAAGAGCACCAGCTTTGACAGGATTTTGTTGCGCGGCAAACTGAGGGGTGGGGATTGGTGAATAAAGAATTATTGCAGAATAAAGAATGGCATGTGAGCCTGTACGCCCGATGCCTGCTTGAGGTAGGTGATGGAGAACCACAGCTGCTGTTCGGGGCTGAGCGGCAGGGTGTTCTTCGGAGTCATAGCCTTTGCCGCCGATGAGCGAATCATGCTCAGGGGTGACTGGTTGGGCTGCTGAACGCCAACAAGGGTAAAGTCATTGGCTCCCAAATGTTGTGCCAAGGCCTTGATGGTTGCGTGCAGGCCACCAAGATTATCAACAAGCCCTATTTTTTTAGCCTGTGCACCATCCCATACACGACCCTGCGCTATGGCCTTGACACTGTCAACCGACATGTGTCGACCCTCGGCAACACGTTTTACAAACAGATCGTAACCACGGTTTACGTAGGTTTGCATACGTTCACGCTGCAGAGGAGTCATCGGGGCGAAGAGATTAAGCGGCACCCCCTCAGGGTTAGTGGCAGTGACATGAGCATTCACACCGATTTTATCTTGGAGCAGCCCTTGGGCGTTAGGTATCAGGCCAAAAATGCCGATGGAGCCGGTGAGGGTCTGTGGCTCGGCAAATATCTTGTCAGCGCCACAGGAGATGTAATAACCTCCCGAAGCCGCATAGTCGCTCATCGACACATACAGCGGCTTTTTGGTTATCATCTTCCACTGACTGAGGGCCTCCCAAATCTGTTCAGAGGCAAATGCGCTGCCCCCGGGAGAGTTCACGCGTAGCACCAGACCGTCGAGGTCATCGTCCTCAGCCAACTGCAGGATCTCCTCGCACACTTTGGGGCCTATGATACCTGATTCACCCTCATCGACAATATCCCCCTGGCAGAAGTATACGCCGATGCGCGTCTTGGCCTTGCGCGGAGCATTGCGGCCTGAGGCGAGATAGCTTGCCGGGTCCACGAGGTTAAGTTTGTCAGAACCGGTGCGCTCTTTGAGCTTGTCCAGCATCTGGTGGCGATACACTGTGGCATCCACTATGCGGTTCTTGACATAGTCTTGGGGAGACATCGCCATTGCCATTGAGTCGGCCCATGCCTTCACTGTGTCGGTTTTCACCTTGCGTGATTTGGCAATAGTTTGGGCCAGGGAATCCCAGATATTGTCGAGATACAGGCGTTGCATCTGGGTAGCCTCGGGGCTCGGGCCGTCAAGGATAAACGGCTCAACGGCGCTCTTGAAGGCACCGACCCTGAGAACCTGCATCTCCACGCCTAACTTGTCAAGCAGGTTTTTGAAATAGAGGTTGATGGTTGAGAGGCCGTGAATGTCCACCATCCCCGAGGGATTGACAAACATGCTGTCGGCGGCTGAAGCCAGATAGTAATCGCCCTGTTGGTACACGTCGGCGTATGAAAGCACCCACTTGCCTGACGATTTGAACCGCTCGATAGCCTCACGAATCTCGGAGTATTGTGCCAACCCGGCGCGAGCACCGTTACAGTCAATGAACAGTCCGTCGATGTGCCGGTCGTTGGTGCAGCGGTCAATAGCCGTTACAATCTGTTGCAGGGGCACCGTGGGCTTTTCGGCCAAGCCCATCATCTCGTTCAGGAAATTGTCCTGCCGCGGAAACTCTACAATCTCAGAGTCAAGATTGAGGTAAAGCACCGAGTGTTGCTTTACAGATGTATATTCTTTGGCGCCGATGCCGCGCATCAGTACGGCGACGCCACAAATCATCAAAACGAAGAGCAGCCCGAATGAAAGCCACAAGGCCGCCAAAGCCCCTAAAAAGCCGGTAAAAAAATTTTTCATTTGTCAGACGAAGCGAGTAAAAAACTTGTCGCAACAAGGTTACCTTGGTATGAGATAGCAAAATTAAGAAAGATTTCTTAACTCTGCAAAAACAAAAAAGGTAAAGCGAAAAGGGCGAGTGTGGCCGGTGTTCAGGTGGGAGTTGGCGGGTTACGCCTGCTTTTTGTGGCCAAAGGTTTTGCGTATCCACGACGGGACAAGGAAGGCGCCGATAAAGAGGTAGACATAGTAGCTGATTATGCGCCAGAACAGGGCAATCACCAACGCCACCTCGCGTGAAATCATGTCGCCGTAATACTCAGTGAAGAGCCACTCGCTGACACCGCTGCCACCGGGGGTGGGGCTGACCATCAGCACAATCCATATGATGAACTGTCTGGCAAACACAACCAGCTGGTCGGCCATGGGTGCAAAGCCCAAGAACAGAGCGTTTACCACCAGATAACGCGATGACCAGCTGAGGGCAGTGCCAAGGAAACACTCAGCCCACCAACGCCATGAGTGCTCTTTGAGCTCGTGCGAGGTGGCCACCATGTTGTCGCCGAGGGTACTTACGGCCTGTTGCCAACGGCGCAGAGGTTTGAACTTGAAGACAAAGATTAGAAACTTCTGGACTGCAACCGGTTTAACCAGAATCCCCACAAACAGCAGCGAGGTCCAGATAAAGACCACCGAGTAAATTGCCCAGAAAACCCCTTTAAGGCCGGTGGTAAAGGTTGTTGAGAAGCCGAAAAGTTCCTGATAGGGCACCAACAGCATGATTATTGGCAGGGAGACCACAAAGAAAAGCTCGTCAAGGAACAACGTGGTAATCATCAACGTTGTAGCGCGTCCCAGTTCAATACCCTCGGTGTGTAGAAACACCATGCCGAGGGATGAGCCTCCGACGGCTGAGGGAGTCACGCAGGATGTAAACTCACACAGCATGCACACTTTCCAAGACTGCCCCCAAGTGAGGCGCCTGTTGGTGAGGGCTCGGAAGCGCCAGCTCATTCCAAGGTCACGACCACCCATAAAGAGCCAAGCCAGCATGATGAACCCTATCACCCGCCAGTCAAAGTGAATCAGCTTCCAAACATCGGGATTATATTCGCGATGGAAGAGCCATAGCACCACGCTGAGGCCGATTGCCACAGGCAGCAACACCTTGAAGATGCTGAACCGGGGCTTCTCAATCGTTTGAGTTGCGGCGTTTGTCTCGGGCTTTTGCGGCGCGGGCGTTTGCTGATTCAGACTCATGCTGCTCAATAATTTGATTATACTTTTCAAAGACCTCGGTCATGACGCTGTCCCATGTGCGGCACAGGGTCTTGCGTGCCTCCTTGCCTACTTCCCGTATGATCGCGGGGTTGTGTGCCAGCTCGACAATCTTGTGCATGTAGGCGTCGGCGGTTGGCTCGGTCAACCACCCGTTCAGGCCATCGGTCATAACCTCGGCTGCGGTGCTTCGGGCGGGCAGGATTGCCGGGGTTCCCATCATGGCCGCCTCGCGTACCACCAACGGCGCGTTGTCATAGAGTGAGGGGAACAGGAACAGGTCTGCCGCGGCATACAGCCGTCGAATCTCGTCACGTTTATTCAGGACCCCATGGAAAGTTACCCGTGGGGACAGCCCGCGGGCTGCGACCGTGCGCTGCATCTGGCCCAAAAAATATCCGGTGCCCACAAAGTGCATCTCCCAATCAACATCGTGGGGTAGCAAAGTCAGAGCATCCAAGATTATGTCACAACCTTTTTCGCGAATGTGTTGCCCCACAAACAGCAGAACCAGTCGGCCGTCAGGGATGCCCAATTGTTGGCGGGCCGCAATCTTTACGGGTGTTATATCCGCAATTTGTGCATCCTCACCCAAGCCGGTCCCGTTTTCCACCACGGTTACCGGGGCCGTGATGCCATATTGGCGTACCGTTTCCTCAACCGATGCCTGGGGAATCCACAGCGCATCGGCATTGTTGAAGAACCGACGCATACGCCGCATCTGGTAATCGACCATGAATGGGGGCAATGAGCGGTCAAGGTCAGTCTTGTATTTTGAGTGGAACGTGGCAATCAACGGTATGTCATGCACATTTGCGGCGAAACGCGCCAGGCGTCCCGACGAGAAGGGGCAATGGGCATGTACTACCTTGAAGGGTACACGCCTCATTTTCAACCATATAAATGGGTCAAAAAGAGGGTAGCCATAGCGGTAAGGATGCCGGTTGTAGATGGGGAGCGAGAAATAGCGGTGCATCCTGAACAGGGGGTGCGGCGGGTCGTAGGGGTTCCAGGGCGTCACCACGCACACATCTTTGCCTTTTCCCACCAGCCAGTCGGTATAATTCTCCACAGTGATTGTTACCCCGTCAAGAACCGGAGGGAAGCTGTCATTGAAAAGACCGTAAACGCTCTTGCTGTCCATAGGCAATAACAAGGGTGGGAATAGATGGGTTTTGCCGGACAAAGGTACAAAAAAATAAATAAAGGCCGCGCAGTGATAAATTTTGTAAAAGGGGTGTGGCGGGTTGGTTTGAATTGTCTTATTTTATATCTTTGTAAACAACAATACTGCATGCGTTAGCTGTCTGTCGGCTGCACGAGTAAAAGTTGCAAGGCGTTGAAAATTAAGCCTTTGTACGACTATGTGCGTTTGCCACAGGCATGGCTGCAGGTTTCGTAAAACCCTTGCCGCGCGGTAAGGAGGGTGTATTGTAACATTTTTTGAACTGAAGAATTAATGAGCAGATACAGAGGAATGCCCGGAGATGATGACCCTGAAATGATCGATTTTGAGGGGTTTGACGACATGGGGATAGCCACGGCAGAGTCTCCCGAGCCTGAGGTGGAGACGCCCCCCGTGCGCCGGCAACCCGCCGCGGGCACTACCCGCCGGCGCGCTACAACTCGACGGGAGGAGCCGGAGGAGTTTGAGCCGGCTGTGGAGACCGGGGATATGGCCCGGGCGCCAAAAGGTGCACGACGCGCAACAAACGGGCGAACGACCCGTGCCGCCGAGCAGAAAGACGATGACTTCTCAGACCCCGCCGCAAATGCCGAGGGGGACCCGGTCCCCGGTATGTGGCGCTCAATTGTCGGGTTCTTCAGCGACCGACGCACTCATCTGTTTTTGGGGATAGCCTTGTTGGTTTGCACGCTGTACCTGGCGGTTGCGTGTGTATCATTCTTCTCAACGGCCTTGCATGACCAAAATGAGATTGCTAACACCGCGTTGGGCAGTCTTGCCAAGACCCCCGGGGCCATAAAGAACACCGGCGGCCCTGTTGGCGCGTGGGTGTCAAACACCCTTATCAACGGGTGGCTTGGGGTAGGCTCCTTTATATTGGTGGCATATTTGGCAATCGTTGCCCTGTCATTGCTTGGAGTATATAAGGTGAGGTTTGAGGCTGTGACCTTCAGGTGTCTGTTGTTGGCCATAGCATGCTCACTGTTGTTGGGATACCTAACGTTCCATACATCCTCCCACATATATTGGGGCGGTTTGCACGGGTATTATATCATGGAGTGGATGCACAATGCCTGTGGACCGTTCGGGGGGTTGTGTGCCGCCGTCATTGCCTTGACCTTGGTAATTGCCCTCTTCTTTAACGACCTGTCAAAACTGGGCAGGAAGTGGGGAGATGCCTGGCAACGCCGCCGTGAACGCATCAACGAGCGCCGCGAGCAGGAGCGCCTGCAAGAGGAAAGGGAGCGGAAGCAGCGGGAGAAAGAGGAGGCGGCTGAAAAGCTGAAAGCCAAGAAGGAGAGTGCCCGCCCGGCAGAGAAATCTAAGGAGGAGGAGACAGCTGTCCCCACGCCCGAAACACCTGCTCCCGAAGCCCCTGGCGCACCACGTACTCCGCAAAGCCACGGGGTGTTACGAACTGTGGGGAACTTGGGGGTTGCTGCCCCTGAGGTTGTGGATGTGCCCGAATACCCCGCGCCCGTTATCAATGAGGAGATGGAGGTTGAGGTGCCCCAGATTGAGGAGGCCGATACCGTTATAGACACCGGGCCCACCATCACCGCCGAAGATGTCCCGTATGGCGAGCTTGGGTCGGCCTATGACCCGCGTGCCGACCTGTCAACGTATCAGTTCCCCGGTCTTGACCTTTTGCGCGACACGGGGGATGCCACCAATAGCGCCGATGCCGAAGAACAGGAGGAGAACAAGGAGATCATCACCAAGACCCTGGCTGACTATGGCTTCCCCATTGCCTCCATCAAGGCCACCGTCGGCCCCACGGTAACCCTCTATGAGATTGTACCGGTTGAGGGTAACCGCATTGCCAAAATCAAGAGCCTTGAGGATGATATTGCACTGAGCCTCGGGGCCCAGGGAGTGCGCATCATAGGACATATACCCGGCAAACGCACTATCGGAATCGAGGTGCCAAACAAGGACCCGCGCACTGTGTCGATACGCTCAATCCTCGGGTCAAAGGCCTTCAGCGAGACCCGCATGGAGTTGCCGATGGCTTTGGGCTGCACCATCCAGAATGAGGTGTTTATTGCTGACCTTGCCAAGATGCCCCACCTGCTTGTTGCCGGTGCCACGGGTATGGGTAAGTCGGTAGGCCTCAACACCATTATAGCATCATTGCTGTATAAGCGTCACCCGGCTGAGATGAAGTTTGTGCTTGTTGACCCCAAGATGGTAGAGTTCAGCCTGTACGCAGCCCTTGAGCGGCACTTCTTGGCGAAGCTGCCGGATGAGGAGGACGCCATCATTACCCAGCCGTCAAAGGTTGTCACCACCCTGAACTCACTGTGTGTGGAGATGGATAACCGTTACCAGTTGTTGAAAAAGGCCCGTGTGCGCTCCATCAAGGAGTATAATGCCAAATTCATTGCGCGACAACTGAATCCTGAAAACGGCCACACCTACCTGCCGTATATAGTGGTGATAGTTGATGAGTTTGCCGACCTGATGATGACGGCCGGCAAGGAGGTTGAGACCCCCATTGCGCGCATCGCACAGAAAGCCCGTGCCGTGGGTATCCACATGATACTTGCCACCCAGCGACCCTCAACCAACATCATCACCGGCGTCATCAAGGCCAATTTCCCGAGCCGTATGGCCTTCAGGGTCTTCCAGATGGTTGACTCGCGCACTATCCTTGACTGCCCCGGTGCCAACCAACTTATAGGGCGTGGCGATATGTTGTTCAGCAACAACGGGCGCATAGAGCGTGTGCAGTGCGCGTTTATCGACACCCCTGAGGTTGAGGCAATCTGCCGGCATATAGATGAGCAGGTTGGATATCCAACTGCATACGAGTTGCCTGAATATGAGCCCGAGGAGGGCGCCACAGGGGCCTTGAACGCCCTGAATGACCGCGATGAGCTGTTTGAGGATTGTGCACGCACAGTCGTTAACAGCGGCACGGCCTCGACCTCAAACCTGCAGCGACGCTTCAGCCTTGGGTATAACCGTGCCGGCAAGATTATGGACCAACTTGAGCGCGCCGGGATTGTAGGGCCGGTGAATGGCAGCAAGCCCCGCCAGGTGCTTGTTGACGCGGTCCAGCTTGAAAGAATGCTTGAAACCATGCATACGTCATAACATTATGAAATCACACAATATAAAGAAAACCCTGCTGACGATTTTTGCCGTGATTGTTGCCGCGGTTGCCGCGCATGCTGGGGAGGCAGACAACCTGCTGAAAAAGTCGGTGGCAAAACTGAAAGGGGCGCGGTCGATTTCGGCGCAGTTTACCATCACGCAGAACGGGCAGTCGGCGTCAGGGACGTTGACCGTCAGTGGCCGCAAGTTCGTGATGAGTGCCGGGGATATGTCAACATGGTATAACGGCAAAACCCAATGGACGATGTCGCGCAAGGCGGGTGAGTGTAACATTACCGAGCCCACCGCCGATGAGTTGGCCCAGGTAAACCCCCTTGAGGTGCTGAACACCTATACACATTATTATACTGCCAAACTTCTGGCAGCCCCGGCAGGATTTAAGCGAGTGCAGCTGACGGCCAAAAAGACCGGCAACGATATCTCAACGGCTGTGGTGACGCTGAATGCCGGTACTTTGTTGCCGACCCAAATAACCGTAACTTTGCGGTCGGGCGGCAATACAACCGTCAAGATCCAAAAAATGACCTTTGGCAAAGCGTTGCCTGAGTCAACTTTTGTTTATCAAGCCGCGAAGCATCCCGGCATTGAAGTCGTTGACCTGCGTTAATACACTGAAAAACAATTATTAAAAACCAAAAATATATGAAGACCAAGTGCCTTATTATAGGATCAGGCCCTGCGGGCTACACCGCATCCATTTATGCCTCACGCGCCAACCTTTCCCCCATACTGTATGAGGGTCCCCAGCCCGGTGGGCAGCTCACCACCACAACCGATGTTGAGAACTTCCCCGGTTACCCCGAGGGTATCAACGGGTTTGAGATGATGGAGGATTTGCGCAAGCAGGCGCTGCGCTTCGGCACTGAGATGTATGCCGATGTCATCACAGAGATAGATCTGACGAGCCGTCCGTTCCACGCCAAGGATTCAGCCGGCAACGAGATTGAGGCCGAGACCGTAATCATAGCCACCGGAGCGACTGCTAAATATCTCGGGCTGCCTGATGAGGACAAATATCGCGGCATGGGTGTCAGTGCCTGCGCCACATGTGACGGCTTCTTCTACCGTAAGAAACGCGTAGCCGTTGTGGGTGGCGGTGATACCGCTTGTGAGGAGGCTTTATACCTCAGCGGCATTGCCGACCAGGTATACCTGATTGTAAGGAAAGACTATCTGAGGGCCTCAAAAGTGATGCAGCGTCGTGTGCGTGAGCGTGAGAACATACGCGTATTGTTCAATACCAACACCGTCGGGCTGTATGGCGACGAGGTTTTACAGGGTGCACACCTGGTTGAGCATAAGGATACCGACAAGCAACTTGAGTTTGACATTGAAATTGATGGCTTTTTCCTGGCTATCGGTCATACCCCCAACACATCTATCTTTACGCCGGCCGTTGAGGTTGATGAGCAGGGGTACATCAAGACTCACGGCCACTCCACGGCCACCAACGTTCCCGGAGTCTTTGCTGCGGGAGATGTTGCCGACCCCCATTATCGTCAGGCCATCACGGCGGCCGCCGGCGGTTGCCGCGCAGCCATCGATGCCGAGCGCTTTTTGATTGACCACGACGAACAGTGATGGAAGAAACCGCCAAACACACCCGTGCCGAGAAGCTTGAGGCCCTCGGCCGGGTGCTGGATACCCTTGATGTCCTGCGGGTGGAGTGCCCGTGGGACCGCAAGCAGACCAACGAGAGCCTGCGCCCGAATACAGTTGAGGAGGTATTTGAGCTGTGCGATGCGCTGATAAACGACGATGCCCCGAACATCCGCAAGGAGTTGGGGGACATATTGCTGCATGTATTTTTCTATGCCAAGATTGGGCAGGAGAAGGGGCAGTTTGACGTGGCCGATGTCTGTGACTCCCTCAACGAGAAACTGATTTTCAGACACCCGCATGTGTTCGGGAATGTGCAGGCTGACAATGCCGAGCAGGTGGTGCAAAACTGGGAACAGATAAAGCTGAAGGAGAAAGGGGGCAACAAGCGCGTGCTTGCCGGTGTGCCCTCGGCGCTGCCCGCTCTGATCAAGGCGTTCCGCATCCAGGAGAAAGCCGCCAACGTGGGGTTTGACTGGGAGAAGAAAGAGGATGTCTGGAAGAAGGTGCGGGAGGAGGCCGACGAGGTGTCTGCCGCAGTGTCTGCCGGCAAGGAGCAAGAGATTGAGGAGGAGATGGGCGACCTGATGTTCAGCCTGGTGAATGCCATGAGGCTTTATGGCGTCAATCCCGAGAACGCTCTTGAGAAGGCGAATAAAAAGTTTATCAGGCGCTTCAACCATGTTGAGCAGTCGGCTATAGATGCCGGCAAACAGCTCAAGGACATGACCCTTGAGCAGATGGACAAATACTGGGAGGAGGCAAAAAGCCTTGAGAAGGAATGAGAGGAATGCGGAGGTTGGTGACAACAGCATGTTTTTTGGGTGCCCTTGCCGTGTGTGCGCAGGTAACCGGGCCATGGCGTATTGTTGACCGATCCCTGCATACGACCAACCCCGAACATGGGTTTGAGTTCACGGTTGACAGTGTGGACTTCAGGACCGACCTGACAAGGGTATATGGTAGGTTCAGCGGCACACCCCATGTGGGTGTCTGTGTCAGGCAGGTGATCTTCACAGTGCCCGGCAAGCAGAACTTGAGGGCCAATGACACTGACCGATTTGACCTTGACAAGTATTTCCAGTTTGAGGAAGACCCGCAGTTCAATGCAGAGATGGATTTTGGGCCGTGTACCGCTGCCGACTCCTTCAACCTGACATTTATTACCGCTGCGGGGGTAATCAGTTATATCTACAGACTCGACAAATAAAACCTGAGGAGCATTGAAAGTTTGCATAGCCGAGAAACCGAGTGTAGCCCGCGACATTGCGCAGATACTTGGAGCCACTACGCGCCGAGAGGGGTATTATGAGGGCTCGGGGTGGTGCGTGACGTGGGTATTCGGCCACCTGTGCGAACTGAAGGAACCCCGGGATTACACCCCAATGTGGCAGGCGTGGAGCCTGTCGCGGTTGCCGATGATACCGTCGGGCTTCGGTATAAAGCTGAAAAACGACAGCGGTGTTAAGCGCCAGTTTGAGATTATAAAAAAATTAACCGACCAAGCCGAGGAGGTTATAAACTGCGGCGATGCGGGGCAAGAGGGTGAACTGATACAAAGGTGGGTATACCACCTTGCCCAAGTGCGTTGTCCCATCAAGCGGTTGTGGATTTCCTCGCTTACCGATGAGGCCATACGCGAGGGGTTCAAGCAGTTGCGTCCCCAGTCTGATTTTGACTCCTTGTTCCGTGCGGGGATGTCACGCGCCGTGGGGGACTGGCTATTGGGGATGAATGCAACGCGACTATACACGGTGAAGTATGGGAGCGGAAAACGCGGGGACATCCTGTCCATCGGGCGTGTGCAGACCCCTACGTTGGCCCTTATAGTAAACCGACAGCAGGAGATTGACAATTTCACCCCGGCCCCGTATTGGGAGTTGAAAACGGTGTATCGTGATGTCACCTTCACCGCCTCGGCCGGGCGCTTTGCAACTGTTGAGGAGGCTAATACCGCCCTTGAGGAGGTGAGTTCCCAACCGTTTGTCGTTAAAAATATCACCCAAAAGGATGGAAGGGAAGCCCCTCCGAGGCTCTTTGACCTGACATCATTGCAGGTTGAGACAAATAAAAAGTGGGGGTGGAGCGCCGAGGAAACTTTGCGCCTGATACAGAGCCTTTATGAGAAAAAGGTAACAACCTATCCACGCGTCGACACCACCTACCTCACCGATGATATATACCCCAAGGTGCCACAGATAATGCGCGGAATGGTACCATACGCCAATCTGGTTGGCGAATTGCTGACCGGGCGTTTGCCAAAGTCAAAAAAGGTATTCAACAACGCCCGTGTTACCGACCACCATGCCATTATCCCAACCGGTATCGACCCCACGCCGATATTGACCGATAAGCGTGAGAAACAGCTCTACCACCTTATAGCCCTGAGGTTTATATCTGCGTTCTATCCCGATTGCCGATATAAGCAAACCCAGGTTGAGGGTGAGGCCGGCAAGGTGAGGTTCAAGGTTACCGGCAAGGTAATCACCGACCGTGGGTGGCGTGCTGTGTACGGGACTGAGGATGTAGGCACAGCTGACAAGGATGAGGCAGCGGTTTTGCCGGAGTTTACGGTAGGGGAGAGCGGACCGCACACCCCGGCGTTGCAGGAGAAACAGACCCAGCCCCCAAAAGCCTACACCGAGGGTACGTTGTTACGTGCCATGGAGACCGCCGGAAAGTCGGTTGACGATGAGGAGTTGCGTGAGGCCCTGAAGGAGAACGGAATCGGACGCCCGTCGACACGTGCCGGCATCATTGAGACGCTTTTCAAGCGCGGTTACATCATTAAGGACCGCAAGGTTCTGCGCCCTACCGAAGCCGGGAAAGCACTGATAGGGACAATAAACGAGGACCTGCTGAAGTCGGCACGGTTAACCGGAATGTGGGAAAACAAGCTGCGGCGCATCGAGCATGGCGACTATGACGCGCACCGGTTTGTGGACGAGCTGAAGGAAATGATTGAGAGGATTGTATCAGCGGTCCTCAACGACAACAGTTCACGCAAGATACCCACCAATGCAGCACCGGCCTCCGATAAATCCGCTGGTGAGAAGAAGGAAAAGGCTCCCCGAAAGCCGCGCGTAACAAAGCTTGAGCATATCGTTTGTCCGCTCTGCGGCAAGGGACACCTTATAAGAGGTAACACCGCATACGGTTGTTCGGAGTGGAAAGCCGGCTGCAAGATGAGGCTGCCTTTTGACAGCTATGCTGCCGACCTGACACCGGGACAGCTGAACCGACTGTTGAAAAAATATAAACCGTAGGGCCATGACACAGCATGTTAATATCATTCTGCAGTGGATAGCTGTTGCGTGTGTTATCGGAGCCTCGGTGATATGGATGCTGCTGAGGCATCACCGAAAACGTTGCGGCAAGACCGCGAGTTGCTGTGACGGAACCCAACCGGCAGGTGAAAGAGGCCTGTGCCGGGGGTGCGCCCTCAGCGAGGTATGTAATGATAAAAACAGTTATAAATCAATTAAATAATTCCTGTATGAAAAATTTACGTTTATTTCTTGTCGTGGCCTTGGTAGGCATTGCCGCTGCTGCAAAGTCTGATATCCGTTTCGGTATAAAAGCCGGTCTTGATGTGACCTCACTCCACTTCAGCGAGAAGACATTTGACGCCGACAACCGTGCCGGTTTCACTGCCGGTATCATGGGTGAGTTTACTGTCCCCGTTATTGGCATCGGTTGCGACCTGTCAGTAATGTACGTGCGCCGCAACTCACGCTGGATGGAGGACCAGTTTGGCGATGAGAGCATCAATATGAAGAATGATTACATTGAGATACCTTTGAACCTGAAGTACAAGTTCGGTTTCCTGGGCAGCGGTAAAATCATCGCCCCCTTCATCACCACCGGCCCCAGCGTGGCGTTCCTCACCAGCCGCACCGCCATCAATGAATTTGCCAAGAACAAGACCTGTGATGTTGCATGGAACTTTGGCTTCGGTCTGCAGTTCATCAACAAGATTCAGGTTGCCGCCAGCTACGGCTTGGGTCTGACCAAGGCTGTAGAGTTCTTTGACGGGGTCAAGAGCGCCGACATCAACGGTAAGAACCGTTACTGGACCGTAACCTTGGCCTATCTGTTCTAAGAGGCGCCGCAATCCGATGTGGGAAATCAGTATCCCCCGGGCCGAATTACAGCTGCGTCGGGAGGTCACAGACGCCATCGGTGTCTATGACCCTCTGCGCGGCAAATGGGTGGTACTGACGCCCGAGGAGTGGGTGCGCCAGCACTTCACGGCTTGGCTGGTGAGGGACTACGGATTTCCCCCGGCGATGATGGCTAACGAGGTGGGACTACGCCTCAACGGCACCTTGCGCCGGTGTGACACCGTGGTGTACATGCCACAAGGAATGAGGCCCCTGGCCATCGTTGAGTATAAGGCACCACATATACCTATTACACAAAAGGTCATTGACCAGATTTTGCGATACAATATAGTGTTGCAGGTGCCGTGCCTGTTGGTGTCAAACGGGCGTAAGGTAATAGGCATGTTAAACCGCAGAGAGGGTACCACAGAATACCTTGACCGAATACCGGATTATGACCGGCTGAGAGAATACGCTATTTCAAAATTTTACACATTATGAAAAAAATCTTTACGCTATGTGCCGCTTTGACCCTTGTGTGTTCAGGGCTCAATGCCGAGCAGAGATATGTTGGTGGGGATGTTTCCTTGCTTCCGGAGTATGAGCAGGCAGGGGCCATCTACAAGACGCATGACGGCCAGGTGATAGAACATTTTTTGCCCTGGTGTCATCAACAGGGCATGAACGCCATGCGTGTGCGCCTGTTTGTTGACCCGGCGGCTTTCAAGGCAGCGCACCCCAATGATTATGATGCCAATGCCTGCCAGGATATGGCATATATATTGCCGCTGTGCAAGCAGATAAAGGAGGCGGGATTGGACCTGATGCTTGACTTCCATTATAGCGACACGTGGGCCGACCCCGTTAAACAGTGGACACCCGAGGCCTGGAAAGACCTCAGTGATGACGCTTTGGTGCAGAAGATTTATGACTATACCCGCGAGTGCCTTGAGGCTCTGGCTGCCGAGGGTGTGACCCCGCGCTTTATCCAAACCGGCAACGAGATAAGCTACGGAATGCTGTGGGGCCCCTATAACAGCAAGAACCCTGACAAGGTGTATGTTAACAATAACGCTAACTGGGAGCGCTTCGGCAAACTGTTGAACAGTGCCATAAAGGCGTGCAAAGAGGTGTGCCCCGATGCCGAGATAGTGATACATGTTGAGCGCGTGGCACAACCCACGGTGCTTCAGGATTACTACAAGCGTATGGAAACCCTCGGGGTGGACTATGACATCATAGGCCTGAGTTACTACCCCTATTGGCATGGAGACATGGGCAACCTTGACAAGGCCCTCACAACCCTTGAGGGTGCATTCCCGTCAAAGCACATTATGATTGTTGAGACCGGTTACTCACTGAAGTGGGCGGTCCCTGGCAGCGACTATGACTATACCTCAAAGTGGCCGTACACCGATGCCGGACAGAACAAATTTGCGCAAGACCTTGTGTCGACGCTTGAGAAACACCCCGCTGTAAACGGGCTATTCTGGTGGTGGATGGAGTACAACCCGTTCAACACATCATTGTCAGGGTGGTACAACGCATCGTTGATTGACCCGTATACCGGGCGAGTAACCAGCGCATTTGCCACGATATGCTCATTTGCCGAGGACGCCGCGCTGAGCGTACCCACGGTGGGCAATGACGGTCCCGTACAATGGTTTGACTTGCAGGGCAGACCGGTGGATGCCGATGCACCGGGGTTGCACATTTCAACCCGGGGCAAGGTACTTGTTCAATAAGATTTAGGCTTGACTGTTCCCTGAGGTTTGCCCCGTGCAAATCTCGGGGAAAGTTCTGCGTTTTTTCAGGTAATAATCAGATATTATATTCGGGGCCTTAGCCAAGGGGTTTTGCCCCGCTTCGGGTGCTTGATAATCAGATTTGTCCATTTTGGCGTATGAGCGGTGAGCGCGGAACACAGCCCACGCATCGCGAGGATGTCCCGTTGCCAAAAATGCTCCCATGGCCACCGTGTCGATGAGTCGGCGCCGCAGCAATGCGCTGCGGCGCACGTTTTTAGGCAGATTTTTGTGCAACATCAGCAGGTTGTTGCGAAAGTTGAGGTAGGTCTTGCGCGGGTTTCCCTGCGGCAGGGTTCCGCCGCCGACATGGTACACACAGCTTTTGCCCACGGCTACCACTTTCAGGCCCATGCGTCGCATACGCCAGCACAGGTCAATCTCCTCCATGTGTGCAAAGAATCGGGGGTCAAGGCCCCCGGCTTGCCGGTATGCGCGTGTGCGTACCATCAGGCATGCCCCCGAGGCCCAATCACATTCAACGGTGTCGTTATACTGCCCTGAGTCGCGCTCAATTGTGTCAAAGACGCGTCCGCGGCAGTAGGGGAACCCGTTGCGGTCAAGGAACCCGCCGGCCGCCCCCGCATACTCAAAAAATTCAGGAGCCGTCTGGCTGATGATTTTCGGTTGACAGGCCCCGGCATCGGGGTTACCCTCCATGAAATCATACAGCGGCCCGAGCCACCCGGGGGGTGTCTCAACATCGCTGTTCAGCAGAACAGTATATGGGTAGTCGGTTTGTTCAATAGCGCGGTTATACCCCTCAGAGAACCCTAAGTTTTTGTCAAAGCGCAGCAGTTTCACCTCGGGGAACTCCTTGTCCACCCAATCGGGGGAGCCGTCTGTTGAACCGTTGTCGGCCACCACCACGTCAGCGATATCCCCGGGGGTGTTCTGCACCACGGAGGGGAGGAATTGACGCAACAGTTTGTCGCCGTTCCAGTTCAGGATAATCACCGCAACTTTTTTCACGCGGCAAAGGTAAAAAAAATCTGCCGCAAATGGTGCCACCGATACATCGGGAGGCGGGAAAAATAAAAAAATGCACCTGCGGGATGAAAAAAGCGTCGGTAGGCTGTAACTTTCGGGCAAACTTTGCGTCTAAATTAATGAAGAAACCTTATATTTGCACACTGCCAAGTGTGGTGTGTACCCGCAAAGTACCCGCCCGGACACAGTAAAAAGCAATAAACCTAAAACACATAATATGTTTATCAAAAGTTCATCAAAATTTCTGAAGGGCCTTCTGACTACCCTGATGCTTGTTCCGTTTATGGGCAAAGCACAGGCCCCGGGATTTGACCCGGCCCAGATGCAGTTGCCCGTTGACGAGACGGTGCGCGTTGGACAGTTACCCAACGGGTTGACCTACTATATTCGTCACAACGAGAAGCCCAAAGGCCAGGCTGACTTTTACATTGCCCAGAGGGTGGGCTCAATACAGGAGGAGGACAACCAGCGCGGATTGGCTCACTTCCTCGAGCACATGTGCTTTAACGGCACCAAGAACTTCCCCGGCAACTCAATGATTGACTGGCTGGGGACAGTAGGTGTTAAATTCGGTCAGAACCTGAATGCCTACACCGCTGTTGATGAAACTGTTTACAACATTTCAAATGTTCCGGTAACACGCCAGGGTGTACAGGACAGCTGTCTGTTGATCTTGCACGACTGGGCCAACGAGCTTCTGCTTGAACCGGAGGAGATTGACAAAGAGCGCGGCGTTATCCACCAGGAGTGGCGCAGCCGCAATGTCGGCAACTTCCGCATCCTCACCGACCTTTTGCCGACCCTTTATCCCACCTCAAAATACGCTCACCGCATGCCTATAGGTACCATGGAGATTGTTGACAATTTCCCCTACCAGGCATTGAGGGACTATTATGAGACTTGGTATCGTCCTGACAACCAGGGTATTGTTGTGGTTGGTGATATTGACCCGGATTACATCGAGGGTAAAATCAAGGAGATGTTCAGCGACATCCCCGCTGCCGATGCTAATGCCCCGGCACGTGAGTACTTCCCGGTTCCCGACCACAAAGGCACCATCTATGCCATCGGTAAGGACCCCGAGATGTCGACAAACGTCGTGCAGTTGATGTTTATCTCAGACCCTCTGCCTGATGCCTATAAGAACACCCCGATTTATCTGCAGCAGAAGTATCTCGAGAACATGATCAGCACCATGCTGAGCAACCGTTTCAACGATATAGCCTCAAAGCCTGATTCACCTTTCGCCGGTGCATTCTGCAACTTTGGCGGTTATGTAGTCTCATCACGCACCAAGGATGCCTTGATTGTTGGCGGTGTAGCCAAGGGTATGGACATCGCCCCGACCTTCGAGGCTGTATACCGTGAGTTGCTGCGTGCCGCACGCGGCGGTTTCACCGTCAGCGAGTATGAGCGCGCCAAGTCAGATTACCTTGCCTCAATGGAGCGCGCCTACAACAACCGCGACTCTCGGGAGAACGAGGAGTTTGTAAATACCTACGTGCGCAACTTCCTTGACAAGACCCCTGTTCTGGATGCTGACCTCAAGTGGATGATTGCCCAGCAGCTTACCCAAGCCGTTGATGTTAATGTCATCAATGAGGTAATGAAAGAGCTTATCACTGATGACAACCGCGTTGTATTGGCAATGCTGGCCGACAAACCCGGCCTGGTAGTTCCCACAGAGGAGAGCCTCAGCCAGATCATTGCCAATGTGAATGCCGAGAACATCGAGGCATACAAAGAGGAGGTTAAATCTGAGCCCCTGATTGAGAATCTTCGCCCCGCCGGCAACATCGTCAGCGAGAGCCAAAATGAGAAATGGGGTGCAACAGAGTATGTACTTTCAAACGGCATAAAAGTTGTTGTGAAACCCACAACCTTCAAGGCCGATGAGATTCTTGTAGACGCCCAGAGCCTGCACGGTATTCAGGACTTCGATGCAAAATATACCAACGACATATTGTTTGCTGACTACAGCCTTGACCAGTACAGCCTCGGCAGTTACACCAACCTTGACCTCACCAAATATCTTGCCGGCAAGAATGTTGGCTTGGGTGTAGGTTTTGATGAGGCAACCACCGACATCAGCGGTTCTGCCACCCCCAAAGACCTTGAGCAACTGTTTGAGCTGCTGTACATGGCGTTCACCGACCTGCACTATAATGCCGATGAGTTCACTGCCATGCAGAACACCATGGTGGGTGTGCTGTCAAACCAGGAGAGCAAACCTGAGTTCAAGTTCAACGAGATACTGCTTAAGAACCTGTACGCAAGCCCGTTCAAGCAGATGATCTCAACAGAAGTCATCAAGAACGCCTCTGCACAGGCTACCACCGAGATCGTTAAGCAACTGACCTCAAATCCCGCCGACTTCACCTTCTATATCGTTGGTAATGTCAACGCCGAGACCTTGAAGCCCTTGCTGGCCAAGTATATCGCCTCACTGCCTACCAACCCCGCCGCAGCCGTCAGCGCCACCCCGACGGTGAGCCCGGCCTTCTGCATCACCCCCGGTGCAGAGACCGTCACCGAGAGCGCCGAGATGCAGACCCCGCAAACATTTGTCGGCATCTTTGACTCGGCAACCCTGCCGTATGATGTCAAGAACCAGAAGCTTGCCCAGATTGCCGGCCAGGTTTTGACAAAACGTCTGCTCAACACTGTACGTGAGGACTGGGGCGCCGTTTACTCAATCAGCGCATCAGGCGGTATCAACCGTTTGGGCACCACCAATGCCGTGCTTCAGACAATCTTCCCGATGAAGCCGGAGGAGAAAGCCCGTGTGCTTGAGTTCATCGCCAACGAGATGAAGGCCATGGAAGGGAACATTACTGCCGACGAGGTAGCTCCCGTTGTTGAGTTCATGATCAAGAACAACCGCGAGCAGCAAGAGAACAACAGTGCTTGGCTGAACGCAATGTCAGGTACCCAAATCAACGGTGTTGACACCTTCAACGGTGCCATCGAGGTACTGAACGGCATTACCGCTCAGGATGTAATGGACTACATGAAGGCCCTCAACGCAGCCGGAAACTACAAGGTTGTGGTATTAGACCCTAAGCAGTGATAACTGTAAAGAAGTAAATTAATAAGAGGTAGGGCACCCGGGCCGAGAATAGCCGGGGTGCCCTACCTGACATAATTCAAATACAAAAATGAAAAAGCAATTATTAGCTGTTTTTGGAGCCGTTCTGCTGGGCGTTAGCGGGACCGCGGTTGCCAAGGAACACCTCAAGAGCCTCAATCCCGCATACATTGATCCGAATGTGCCGGCAGGTGTTGACTTCTACCAACATGTCAATGACGGGTGGTTCAAGGCCCATCCGCTGACCGATGAATACTCACGCTACGGTCAGTTCAACATCCTGAACGACTCAAGCGAAGCCCGTATCCAGGGCATAATCCAGGGCTTGAAGAATACCAATCCCGAGCCCGGGACGGTAGCCTACAAGGTGAGCAACATCTATGAGATGGCCATGGACTCAGTGCGTCGTAACCGCGAGGGAGCCGCCCCCATCAAGCCTCTGCTTGCCAAGATCGAGAAGACCAACCACAAGGGGATGAAAGACCTGTTCCTGTGGATGCACAAGAGCTATGGCTCACCCCTGTGGGGCATCGGGCATATGGAGGATATGGCCGACTCAAAACAGTATGCCATGTATGTCGGTGCCGCAGGCCTCGGGTTGGGTGACCGTGATTATTACTTGGAGAACGATGAACGCAATACCGAGGTTCGCAACGCGTATCGCACCCTTATCGAGACCCAGATGCAGAATGCCGGTTACCCGGCAAAGGATGCCAAACGCATTGCCAACAATGTGCTGAAGATTGAGACCGCTTTGGCCGACTCAACCTGGACGCGTGAGGAGAGCCGCAATATCCCGGCAATGTACAATCCCCGCACGTTGGCCGAGGTGAAGAAGGAGTATCCCAACTTCCCGTGGGACACATTCTTCAGCGCCACTATGGGATTCGAGACCCCGGACAACTTCATCGTCACCACCCCCAACACCGTTAAGCAAGCTGACAAGCTGTTGGGCAGCCTCACCGACCGTGAGCTTAAGGATCTTTACCTTTGGGAGATTGTCAGCGGGGCAGCCTCTCGTCTGAGCGATGACTTCAGCGACGCATCATTCCGTTTCAACCAGGTTATGAGCGGCGTTCAGCAACAGCGTCCCCGCTGGAAACGCGCACTGAGTGCCACCGAGGGCTCAATGGGCGAGGCTATCGGTGAGCTGTATGTTGCCAAATACTTCCCGCCGTCGTCAAAGGAGTATATGCTCAACCTTGTTGACAACCTGAAGGATGCCCTTGGACAGCATATCCTTGATTTGGACTGGATGAGCGCCGAGACCAAAGTGAACGCCATGAAGAAACTTGGCAACTTCACCGTTAAGATCGGCTACCCCGACAAGTGGAAAGACTATACCACATTGGTTATTGACCCCAACCTGAGTTACTATGAGAACATGCATAACGTGGATATGTGGCATGTTAACGATTATCTGCAGAAGTGGGGCAAGCCCGTTGACAAGAGCGAGTGGGGTATGACACCGCAAACCATCAACGCGTATTACAACCCCACGGCCAATGAGATTGTCTTCCCGGCCGGTATATTGCAAGCCCCGTTCTTTGACGCTGAGGCATCAGACGCCGAGAACTATGGCGGTATTGGTGTGGTCATAGGCCACGAGATGACCCATGGATTTGACGACCAAGGCCGTCAGTTCGATGCTGAGGGTAACATGGTTGACTGGTGGACACCCGCCGATGCCGAGGCTTTTGATGCTAAAACCCAGAAACTGATTGCCCAGTTTGACGAGGTTGAGGTTCTGCCCGGTCTCCATGCCAACGGCGCCTATACCCTTGGTGAGAATATCGCCGACCAGGGTGGCCTGCGTGTTGCCATGACCGCTTTCAAGAAAGCCCAGCAGAAGAAAGGTGTTGATATCGAGAGCGAGGAGGCAAAGATTGACGGATTTACCCCCATGGAGGTGTTCTACATGAACTATGGTAACATCTGGGCCGGTAACATCCGCGACAATGAGATACGCAACCTCACCACTGCTGATGTTCACTCACTTGGCAAAAACCGCGTAAACGTGACTCTGCGCAACATTGAGCCGTTCTTCACCACCTTTAAGATTACTGAGGGACAGCCTATGTTCCGCCCCGTTGAGGAGCGCGTCGTTATCTGGTAACACAGAATCAAATCCTTAAATAACAAAGGGGGGTGTCGTAATCAAATATAGAGAATTATGACATCCCCCTTTGTTATAAACAGAACCGTATGTCCTTTTTCAGCAGATTGCGTCGGTTTAGATTGAAGACCACCATCAAGCGGAATATCTATGCATTTATGAGCCTGTTGGGCGTGTTCTGCACCCTCTGGTGGGTGCGGGGGATTGTGGATGAACCAAGATCCGTAAAAATGTGGTTTAACTTCTTCGGCATGGTCTTCGTTACCTACTTGTGGATAGAGGGATTTATAGGATACCAAAAACGCATACGCAAAGAAAGAGAAAAGCCTGACAGTCATTAACCAACTGCCAGGCTTTTTTGCTGTATTAAACGGCTATTATTTACTTTTGGTTTTGTTGGGCTTTCAGCAGGTCGCGAATCTCGGTGAGCAGTTCCTCCTCCTTGGTGGGTTCGGCGGGAGCAGCAGCCTCCTCAGCGGCCTCCTCCTGTTTGTTGCGCTTGAGCTGGTTGATGAATTTGATGGCGATAAAGATACAGAAGGCCACGATGAGGAAGTCAACGATGGTCTGTACCCAGCTACCCCAGTTGAGGGTAACCTCAGGCTTGATGACCTCGGTGCCATTCATGACCCCTTTCTGGCCCTATCAGCTTAGAAACAGAAGCTGAATTTTAAGCAGTTGGTGCAGGTATAGGCTAAGATAAATATGAAAGGATTTTAGTCGAAAGACTGATATTGAACTATGAAGTTGATTCTCACGCTGACGTTATATCTAAGTTTGAAAGTAAATAAAGGCATATTTTAGGCAGGAAATCAAAGAAAATGATCAGGTTCCACCGGTTTCTGCTATTTTTTGTACCTTTGCTTTCCAATTTACCCCAAAATAAGTTATGGATTGGAATAACTTCACCTTTATAGACCTATTTGCAGGAATAGGTGGGATTCGCTTAGGCTTTGAAAGCGTAGGCGGAAGGTGTGTATTTTCTTCTGAGTTTGATGAGGACGCTTGCAGAACGTATGAAGCGAACTTTGGAGAACATCCTTCAGGAGATATTACGAAAATAGAAGCAGAAGATATTCCAGATTTTGATATACTGTTAGGAGGCTTCCCTTGTCAGGCTTTTTCTATTATTGGCAAAAGAGAGGGTTTTAATAACGAAACTTGTGGAACCTTATTTTTTGAAATAGAACGTATATTAAAGGCTAAAAAGCCTAAAGCCTTTATGTTAGAAAATGTTCGGAACTTAACAGCTCACGATAACGGTAATACTTTCAAAGTTATTCTCGCGCATTTAGAAGCACTGGGTTACTATGTTCACGCGAAAGTGCTTAATGCTTTAGATTACGGTGTGCCACAAAAAAGAGAAAGGATTATAATAGTAGGCTTTTTACAAAATGTATTTTTTACCTTCCCAGACCCTGTTCCTCAACATACTAGAAAAAATTTAACTGATATATTGGAAGAAGAAGTGGATAGCCGCTACTTTGTGAAAGATAGTATTAGGGAATCTAGGCTAATGCGCATAAAGAATCCCAACTATCCGAAACCATACATATCTCACGAAAATAAAGCCGGTAGTATAACACCTCACCCTTTTTCGGCAGCATTAAGAGCAGGTGCATCTGCAAACTACATTCTAATTAACGATGAACGTAGACCTACAGAACGTGAAATGTTACGACTTCAGGGCTTTCCTGATAACTTTAAAATAGTAGTACCCTATAGTAAGGTAAAGAAACAGTGTGGTAATTCTGTGGCTGTTCCAGTAATAAAAGCTGTAGCTTCACAGATGATAAATGCACTAAAAAATTATAATCAAAACTAATAGGCTGAATTATGGCACGAAAGGCAAAACAAAATAAACTAGAATCGCCTAAGGACTATTTAGATAATCTTATAAAAGCAGGCAGACTTTTATTATATAAGCCTATTCAGGTAGCAGAAATCTTATATAGAGATAGAATTTCTGATGAAATTAATTTTGACAATATTGAAACTTTTCGCTTACCTTCTAGAAAGTGGCGTGATGTTATAAGCTGTATGTTAGTTAATGCTACAAGTAGTTCTTCGGCAAAATATCAAGATGCACTTTTTACTGAAACAGAAATGCCAGTAGAGAAACTTGCGGAACTTTCTGCAATTAACAAGCAAACAAGGGGTGGAGTAGAAGCCTACATATATCGCTGTTTTGAGGGTAGATTTAATAAAATGGTGAACGCTTTAGAGTATTGTTACAGCCATAACGAAACTAATTTTCAGGTCAGCGAGCTTCTAAATATATTTAACACTACAAAAGAATTAAAACGAAGTGTAGATAAAATTTACGAAATTATTGTATATGCACTATTTTCTGCGTTGGTTGATTGCTTGAATGTTCAAATTACCTTAAAGGCGAATGAAGCAAAGATAGCACTCCTGAAGGAATTTGAAGATTTTGCAAAACAAGTCATAGGTTTGTCAGCGGCAAAGCCTAGTATTACTATTCCCGCTAATATTCATCGAGTGGGAGCGACAAATGCAGCTGATGGAGGCTTGGATATGTGGAGTAGTTTTGGAATGGCTGTACAAATAAAGCATATTTCTTTAGATGAAAATAAGGCTAAGGAAATTGTTCAAAGTATTACAGCTGATAGAATTGTAATTGTATGTCAAGAAGCAGAAAAGAATGTAATTCTATCACTTCTAACTCAAATCGGATGGAAATCTAAGATTCAGGGAATAGTAACTGAAAAAGAACTAATAAAATGGTATGACAAAGCTCTCAGAGGAAATTTTTCAGATTCTCTGGGGAAGAAAATTATAAATACTATACTATCTCAAATTCAGAAAGAATTTCCATCTACCGATAGTGTTTTTACACCTTTTTGGAATAGTAGAGGTTATTCTGTTAAACTTATACCTTCTGACTGGAGATAATTATTAAGGCGAGTTCGGGGTATCTCTTATCCCGAACTCGCCCAAAAACGCATACGCAAAGAAAGAGAAAAGCCTGACAGTCATTAACCAACTGCCAGGCTTTTTTGCTGTATTAAACGGCTATTATTTACTTTTGGTTTTGTTGGGCTTTCAGCAGGTCGCGAATCTCGGTGAGCAGTTCCTCCTCCTTGGTGGGTTCGGCGGGAGCAGCAGCCTCCTCAGCGGCCTCCTCCTGTTTGTTGCGCTTGAGCTGGTTGATGAATTTGATGGCGATAAAGATACAGAAGGCCACGATGAGGAAGTCAACGATGGTCTGTACCCAGCTACCCCAGTTGAGGGTAACCTCAGGCTTGATGACCTCGGTGCCATTCATTACCCCTTTCTGGATAACCATCTTGAGGTCGGTAAAATTCATTCCGCCGGTAGCCACGCCAACCAGGGGCATAATGATGTCGTCAACCAATGAAGACACAATTTTGCCGAAAGCGGCACCGATGATAACACCGACAGCCATGTCGATGACGTTGCCACGCATGGCAAACTCTTTGAACTCGTTAAAGAATTTTTTCATCTTGTACAGGTCTATTTTTGTTTGATATTGTTAAGCTGAATAAGGGTGCAAGGGGCATCAGTTTTCGCGGACGGCACTTTTCAGGGCCAACTGCGTAAAGAAGTCTACGCCGGTTGGCGTCAATGCATCAACGGGGAGGGCCGCCACGGCCTTGTCAAGATACTCCTTGACAAGTTGCTGAGCGCGCACGTCAAGGTTGAGGCGTCGGTAGGCATCGCGCACCCGGTTAATCTTCTCCTCGGCCTTTGCGGCGGGTCCCAACAGGTTTATCACCGAGGGGTCCTCATTCAAGGCTGTTATCAGCAGCCAGGTTTTCTTCTCTTGCAGTATGTCGCCTCCAATGGCCTTGCCGAAGAGCATCGGGTCGCCGAAGGTGTCAAGCATATCATCCTTAATCTGGAACGCTAACCCCAGATTTACACCATAGGTATAGAAGGCATCAGCCGTGCGTGCGTCGGCCCCGGCGCAAATAGCCCCCATTTTTGTGGCACAACCCAGTAATACTGAAGTCTTCAGGCGTATCATCTCGATGTACTCGTCAACCGCCACCTTGCGTCGTTCCTCAAAGTCCATGTCCAGTTGCTGGCCCTCATACACCTCCATGGCTGTGCGTGAAAAAAGCTCTAACACCGGCATAACCTTGTCCTGGGGGAGGCCGCGTGTTACCAGCAGGGTTGCGAACGTGAGCATGGCATCGCCTGAGAGGATGGCGGTGTTCTGGTCCCAACGGCAGTGCACTGTCGGGTGGCCGCGTCTAACCTCAGCCCCGTCCATGATGTCATCATGCAACAGGGTGAAGTTGTGGAACATCTCCAGGGCCAGCGCCTGCGGCAAAACCTTTTCAGGGTTCATGCCCAGGGCATCGGCCGTGGCCAATGTGAGCGTGGGGCGTATGCGTTTGCCCCCGGCATCCAGGGCGTAGCGGATCGGCGCATATAGCCCGCGGGGTTCTGAGGGTATATCAAGGGCCTCCAAACCCTCGGTTATGATGTCAAGATATTGGCTTGATGTGTGCATGTTGCAAAGATATAGAAAAAATTGCAGATTGCCCCCGCAATCTGTCAATCAATACTTTTCAGGACATCCTCAATAGGGAATGAATACAAAAACCGAGAAATCTAAAAAGTGTAAAAAGTGGGGGTTGTTGTTGGCAGAAAGGCATAAAAGGGTTAATTTTGCAAAATGAAACTGCGCTCGATTCCCGTGACAAAAATGCATGGCATAGGCAATGACTATGTGTATGTAAATGGCTTTGAAACAGTGCTTACCGAGGGGGAAATGCCCCTTTATGCCCGGGCTCTTGCCGACCGCCACAAGGGTGTTGGCGGTGACGGGATGATTGTAATGACCTCGGCCGTCGGGGATGGCAACCATTGCGGTATGCGCATGTTCAACATTGACGGCTCTGAGGGTAAGATGTGCGGCAACGGAGTGCGTTGCGTAGCCAAACTGTTTCATGACAAGGTGAATGCCTATGTTAACCCCATCAGGGTTGAGACACTATCAGGCATAAAGGTGATAACCTGGTACTATGCCGACGGGCAGTTTATGGCAAAGGTTGACATGGGGGAGGCTGATTTTACCCCGACTGCCATTCCTGTAGTTAGCGAGGCCGAGGTTATTGACAGCCCCGTGGGCGAAGATTTCAAGCTGACGGCTGTATCCATGGGCAACCCCCACGGTGTTATATTCATCGATACCCCGGTTATTGAATTTGAGGTTGAGCGACATGGGCAACCCCTTGAGGTTCACCCGATGTGGCCTGACCGTGCCAATATTGAGTTTGCCCGAGTGTTAGACGAGCACACCATTGAAATGCGCGTATGGGAGCGCGGGTCGGGTGAAACCATGGCCTGCGGCACGGGCGCATGTGCCACCGCAGTGGCCGCATGGCGAACCGGGCGGGCAGTGCCCCCCACCACCATAAGATTGCGAGGTGGCGATTTGGAGATTGACACCACGGCTGACGGGCATGTGATGATGACCGGCCCTGCCACCACGGTGTTTACTGCCACGATTGATGATATTGACGCGCCGCTACCCTTGTAGCGGCGTTTTGGTTTTTTAGGCCTGCTGCGCAACGGGGGCATTTAACTTTTAGTAGAGAGGAAATAATTAAGACAAAAATATTTACGGTATAATATGTTCAAGGTTAACGACAACTTTTTGAAGCTGCCCGGCAGTTATCTTTTCAGCGATATAGCAAGGAGAATTTCAGAGTTCAGCCGGGAGCACCCGCATGTTGAGATCATTCGCATGGGAATCGGTGATGTTACCCGCCCGATATGCCCGGCCGTGGTGAGTGCGTTGCACGAGGCGGCCGAGGAGCAGAGTCGCGGGGAAAGTTTCCACGGGTACGGTCCAGAGCAGGGGTATGATTTTCTGCGTGAGGCCATAGCGCAGACTGACTACCGCGCTCGCGGTGTTGAGATCTCAGCCGACGAGGTGTTTGTGAGTGACGGCGCCAAGAGCGACACCGGCAACTTTGGCGACATCCTGGCACTCAGTGACAAAATTGCGTTGACCGACCCCGTGTATCCGGTGTATATCGACACCAATGTTATGGCCGGCCGCGCCGGTGTCCTTGGCAAGGATGGTCGTTGGAGCAACATCGAATACCTGCCGTGCACGGCTGAGAACGGTTTTGTGCCGGCACTGCCCGAACAGGCTCCCGATGTCATCTATTTGTGCTACCCCAATAACCCGACCGGCACCACCCTGACTCGCTCACAGCTGAAAGAGTGGGTTGAATATGCCCTTGTTAACGGTGCGCTGATACTGTTTGACGCAGCTTATGAGGCATATATCACCGAGGATGATGTGCCCCACAGTATCTATGAGATAGAGGGAGCAAAACGTTGTGCCGTGGAGTTCCGCTCATTCTCAAAGACCGCCGGTTTCACCGGCCTGCGCTGCGGGTATACAGTAGTGCCCAAGGAACTTATGGGTGAGGACAGCGAGGGCAACCCGGTGAGCATGCACAAACTGTGGAACCGTAGGCAGACCACCAAATTCAACGGTGCAAGTTACGTGATACAGAAAGGAGCTGCAGCCATATACACCGATAAGGGCCAACGCCAGGTGCGAGAGGGGGTTGAATACTACATGGAGAATGCCCGCATCATGCGCGAGGCCATGGTTGCACTCGGCATTGAGGCTTTTGGCGGCATCAACTCGCCATATGTATGGCTGAAGACCCCGGCAGGGATGTCAAGCTGGCAATTCTTTGACGCCCTGCTGCACAACACCGGGGTGGTTGGTACACCCGGCGTAGGGTTCGGCCCCAGCGGTGAAGGATACTTCCGCCTGACGGCCTTTAACACCCACGAGGCCACCCGCCGGGCAATGGAGAGATTCGCTGATCTGAAACTCTGACACAGAAATACACATATCATAATAGGGACATAACGAAAAAGGAAAAAAGAGATGTCAAGTTTACGATTCAAGGTTGTTGAAGAGGCGTCAAACCGCAAGGCCGTGCCGGTGCAGCTGCCCGAGACGCGCGCCACAGAGTATTACGGGTGCAAGGTATTCAACCGCAAGAAGATGTTTGAGTACCTGCCGCGCGAGACATACGAGGCATTGGTACGCGCCATAGAGAACAAGGAGCCCCTGCCGCGTGAGTATGCCGACTCGGTTGCCGAGGGGATGAAGCGTTGGGCCATTGATAACGGTGCGCGGCATTATACCCACTGGTTTCAGCCGCTGACTGAGGCTACTGCCGAGAAACATGATGCCTTCATTGAGCATGACGGCAACGGCAGCGTTATAGAGTCCTTCACGGGCAAACTGTTGGTACAGCAGGAGCCTGACGCCTCGTCGTTCCCCAACGGCGGTATCCGCAACACCTTCGAGGCCCGCGGGTATTCAGCATGGGACATCTCTTCACCGGCATTCCTGATGGGTCGCACCCTCTGTATCCCCACTGTGTTCATCTCATACACCGGTGAGGCCCTTGACTACAAGACCCCGTTGTTGCGCGCCCTGGCTGCCGTTGACAAGGCTGCCACCGGTGTGGCAAGGTATTTTGATCCCACGGTTGAGCATGTGCAGAGTAACCTCGGTTGGGAGCAGGAGTACTTCTTGGTTGACGAGGCTTTGTATGCCGCGCGTCCTGACCTTGCATTGACGGGCCGAACCCTGATGGGCCATGAGAGCGCCAAGAATCAGCAGCTTGAGGACCACTATTTCGGGGCAATCCCCTCACGTGTCGACGCCTTTATGCTTGACCTTGAGATTGAGGCTCAGAAACTTGGCATACCCAGCAAGACACGTCATAACGAGGTGGCTCCCAACCAGTTTGAGCTTGCCCCGATATTCGAGGAGACCAACCTTGCCAATGACCATAACATGGTTATGATGTCATTGATACATGAGGTTGCGCGTCGCCACAACTTCCGCGTGCTTTTGCATGAGAAACCCTTCGCCGGCATAAACGGGTCCGGTAAGCACAACAACTGGAGCTTGGGTACTGACAAGGGTACACTGTTGATGTCACCGGGTAAGACACCCATGGACAACTTGCAGTTTATGACCTTTGTGGTAAACGTTATGGCCGCTGTACACCGCCACAATGCGTTGCTGAAGGCGTCAATCATGTCGGCCACAAACGCACACCGTCTTGGCGCCAATGAGGCACCCCCGGCCATCATATCAATCTTCACCGGGTCACAGTTGGCCAAGGCACTTGATGACATTGTCAACAGCACCAATGATGACCTCATCAACCTGTCGGGCAAAGAGAAGGTAAGTCTGAATCTGTCAGAGATACCCGAGCTATTGATTGATAACACCGACCGTAACCGCACATCGCCGTTCGCCTTCACGGGCAACCGCTTTGAGTTCCGCGCCGTGGGGTCGTCAGCCAACTGTGCCTCAGCCATGATAGCGCTGAATGCTGCCGTTGCCGAGCAATTGAATGAGTTCAAGGAGAAGGTTGATGCCCGGTTAGCTAACGGCGAGGAGCTGGTTCACGCCCTGTTGGCCGAGATACGTGATCTGGCCCGCAAGTCGGCCCCCATACACTTTGACGGCAACGGGTACAGCGACGAGTGGAAAGAGGAGGCTCGCCGCCGCGGCCTTGACTGCGAGACATCCGTACCCCTGATTTTTGACGCATACCTAAGTGAGTCATCCCGCAAGATGTTCACCTCAACCGGTGTAATGAGTGAGAGGGAGCTCGAGGCCCGCAATGAGATAAAGTGGGAGATGTACACCAAGAAGATCCAGATTGAGGCCCGCGTTCTCGGGGACCTTGCCATCAACCACATCATCCCGGTGGCATCGCGCTACATGTCCCTGCTGCTTGACAACGTGTATAAAACCGAGACTCTTTTCCCGGGCGAAAAAGGCAAGGATATGGCATCCTTGGCAAAGGAGTCGATCGAGGAGATTGTTGAGCATAACAAGGCCATACGCCGTGATGTGACTGCGATGGTCGAGGCCCGCAAGGCTGCCAACCGCATCACTGACGAGCGTGAGAAGGCTATAGCTTATCATGACACTGTGGCTCCCTACCTTGACAAGATTCGCCATCACATTGACAAGCTTGAGCTGATTATTGACAACGAGATGTGGCCGCTGCCCAAATACAGAGAATTGCTGTTTATACGCTGATGGCCTCAATCACCGTTGAAACGACATAATTACTTGACAGAGATAGATGGAACCGTTGAAGCATGAATGCGGTGTGGCAATCATAAGGTTGCTGAAGCCGCTGTCATACTACAAAGAGAAGTACGGCACCTACCGTTGGGCGCTGAACAAACTGTATCTGCTGATGGAAAAGCAACACAACCGCGGGCAGGAGGCTGCCGGCATCGGCGTTGTGAAGCTCCACACCCACGCCGGCCAGGAATACGTTTTTCGTGAACGAGCCTTGGGCGCGGGTGCCATCCAAGAGATATTTGACAAGATTGGGCCTGAGGTTGAAAAGGGCCTTGCGCATGCCACCACGCCACAAGAGGTTGATGAGCATGTGCCCTTTATCGGTGAAATATACATGGGGCACCTGCGATATTCAACCACCGGGCGCGCCGGCATGAGTTATGTCCACCCGTTTTTGCGTCGCAACAACTGGCCGGCACGCAATCTGCTGTTGTGCGGCAACTTCAACATGACAAATACCGACCGCATATTTGACGCGTTGATTGCCAAGGGACAGCACCCGCGCCTGTACAGCGACACCATTGCGCTGCTTGAGCAGTTGGGCTATGCCCTGGACCATGAAAATCACCGCATATACCGCGAGCTGCGTGACGAGTTGAGGGAGCCGCAACTGTCGCTTGAGATTGAGGACCGTGTGGACATGTGCCGGGTACTGAAACAAACGGCACCCGGCTGGGACGGCGGGTTTGTGATATGTGGTGCCACGGGAAGCGGCAGCATGTTCGTTATCAGGGACCGCCACGGCATACGCCCGGCATTTTTCTATGCCAACGATGAGGTTGTTGTCGTGGCCTCAGAGCGGCCGGTGATACAAACCGTCATGAACATTCCCCGCCGAGATGTGCGTGAACTCACACCCGGCACAGCCTTGATAGTAACCAAGAAAGGGGAGTTGAGTCTGGTGGACATCCTCGGCCAAAGGGAGAACCGTCGCTGCTCATTTGAGCGAATATACTTCAGCCGCGGAAGCGATGCCGAGATTTATCGCGAGCGCAAGTCGCTTGGCCGGCTATTGGCCCCCCAGGTTACCCGCGCCCTCGACAACAAGTTTGACGACGCGGTATTCTCATTTATCCCCAACACTGCCGAAGTTGCGTTTATCGGGATGGTAGAGGGGCTTGAGAGCGAACTTGACCGGTTGAAGACTGACGAGATTTTGCAGTTGCAACAAAAGGGTGAGCTCAATGATAGGACTCTTGCCGAGATTATGCAACGCAAGCTGCGCATCGAGAAGGTTGCCATCAAGGATATCAAGTTGCGCACGTTTATTGCCGAGGGCACAAGCCGCAATGACCTTGCCGCCCATGTCTATGACGTGACGTACGGCATTATCCGTAATGATGTTGACACATTGGTGGTGATTGATGACTCAATTGTGCGCGGTACCACACTGCGCCAGTCAATCCTTAAGATGCTTGACCGCCTGCACCCAGCTCGCATTATTATTGTAAGTTCCTCACCGCAGGTGCGTTACCCCGACTGTTACGGTATCGACATGAGCCGTTTGGGAGAGTTTATCGCTTTCCGCGCAGCCATTGAACTGCTGAAGGAGAGTGGCCGCGGACATATCCTTGAGGAGGTGTACTATGAGTGTAAAGCTATGGCAGACGCGCCCGATGCTGAGCTGCGTAACTGCGTGAAGGCGATTTATGCCCCGTTTACCGATGAGGAGTTGTCGGCTAAAATCGTTGAGATGCTCACGCCGCCTGACACCAACGCCCGGGTTGACATCATTTATCAGACACTGGAGAATATGCACAAAGCGGTGCCCGATTGCCCCGGTGACTGGTATTTCTCAGGCGATTATCCGACATCGGGCGGCATACGCCTTGTCAACCGAGCCTACGTCAACTTCTATGAAGGCAGTCCCGAAAAACGTTAAGCCTACCCCTTAATTAGTTACACAAATAAAATACCCAAACGTGCTATCCGCGTTTGGGTATTTTTGTATGTCTTAGTTTAATATAAAGGAGGTAGGTGGCCTACTTGTTACCAAATGATGTAGACAGCGCCCCAGGTGTATCCGGCGCCAAAGGCGGTGAGGACAATGTTGTCACCTTTTTTCAGGATGTCCTTGTGCTCATCAAGACACAGGGGGATGGAAGCCGCCGAGGTGTTACCATATTTCTCAATATTTACCAGCACCTTTTTGCGGGGCACACCCATGCGGTCAGCCACAGCCTCAATGATGCGGAGGTTTGCCTGGTGGGGTACCACCCAGTCAACGGTCTGTGCCGTGAGCTTGTTGCGCTTCATCACATCCTCAGATGACGAGAGCATGTCCATGACAGCGTTTTTGTAGACGTTGCGGCCATCCTGGATAATGAAGTGGAGTCCTTTCTCAACAGTGGCTTTTGTGGCCGGCATCACTGAGCCCCCCGCGGGCATCCACAGGTGCTCCATTCCGTCATGGTCAACGTGGAAAACGCTGTCAATGACACCCTCGCGGCGGGTTGAGGGCTCAAGCAGCATACATCCCGATGCGTCACCGAACAGAGCGCATGTCGACCGGTCCTCATAATTCACCATTGATGACATTTTCTCAGCAGCGACAACCACCACCTTTTTCTTGAGTCCTGAACGGATGTATGCGGCACCGTCCTGCAGGGCCACGAGGAACCCGGTGCAGGCAGCCTGGATGTCATAGGCGTAAGCGTTCTTCAGCCCGCACTCCCCGGCAATGATTGAGCCGGTTGAGGGGAAACGGAAGTCGGGGTTTGAGGTAGCGCAAATCAGCAGGTCAACATCCTTTGGCGAGGTCTTTGTTGATTTCAGCAATCTTTTAACGGCCTGAATACCCAGGTATGATGAGCCGGAATGTTTCTTGCGCAGGATTCGGCGTTCTTTGATGCCCACGCGGGTGGTTATCCACTCATCGCTGGTGTCAACCATTTTTGCCAAAGTCTGGTTGTCCAGAATGTCATCGGGGGCGTAGGAGGCCACCCCGGCAATTTTAGCGTATATCATTGTTGAGAGTTCGGTTAAACCTCTTTATATGATGTGGTTATAATTTTTGAGGGGGAGAGTCTGAGCGGTCAGTTACATTTACAGTTAACGGGGATGGGCACAACAACGGCTTGTTGCCGTTTTGGGCCCTTCCCGTATATCTGTCAGGCTATGTCGCTGTGACGTATCAGGTCAACGAAGCGTTATGCCCGGCGGGGTGTCAGACAGCAGCCTCTTTTTCAATAACAACGCGGCCGCGATAGAAACCGCATTCGGGGCAAACGCAGTGGTAAACATGCCAAGAGCCGCAGTTGGGGCAGATGGCAATCGTAGGCATTTTGGCAGTGTCGTGGGTGCGGCGTTTTGCCGTGCGGGTCTTTGACTGTTTTCGTTTAGGATGTGCCATTTGTTACTTCTTTCTTTTGGCGGATGCCTTTGCGGGGAATCTCCGGGTGGGGAGGGGGCTCGGGCAGTCCGGTGTGTTATGGATTGTTATTTTTGTTTCGTTCTTTACAGGTGTCAGGTAGAGGAGGGGAGGGTTAATCTTCGGCAGCGTCAGAGCCTAACCCCTTGAGTGCATCCCAGCGGGGATCGTTGGCGGCATCCTCGGCCTCAAGGCGCGTTTCTTCAATCAGGTCCTCATCGGCGGGGTCCTCATCAGCACTCTTGGCGCGGTGACTGTTGAGGCGCTGAGTCATGGCCCGGTTGCACTGGCCGGCCGGGTGTACGTGCCGCATGGGTAGCGACAGGGTAACGGTGTCGTTCAACAGATAAGCGATGTTGAGCGAGGGGTCTGAGGAGGGGATTACCAAAATGTCGTCTGTAGAGTCATCATAAGACTCGCCAAAGCGCACTGTCAGGGTATACTGTGTGTCAACCGGCCACACCAAATCATCCAGGCAACGGTCACACAGCAGTGTCACGGTGCCCTTGACGTCCATGGTGATGTAGTAGTCGCCGTGGCGCACATCAATGTCAACGCCCACCTTCAGGTCAGCACTATGGATGTCGGGATTCTCCATATTCTTGAAGAATTCCGTACCCATGGTCATGTCATAGTGATGTTTACCCTGGGCGAGGCCCTGAAGCCTGATGTTGTATTGTGCGAATTTACCCAATTTTGTTTGTTCAAACCCGGGCATGGTTGTTCCGGGAAAAACTGTGCAAAATTACGCAAAAACTCTGAACTGCCAAAATCCGCCGCGCTTTTTCGCTTTTTTTATATCTCAATAGCCTAAGAGGCGCGATCTATGACAGGTTGCATGACATAAACGTCATAAAATTTAACAATTAGGGCGTTGGCAATATTTTTGTTTCAGGTGTTATAATAGAAGATGATAAAACTATTGAAGTAAATTAACCCATAATACATATGTCAACACAAAAACAAGGAACCATAGGTGTTACCACCGAGAATATCTTCCCGGTAATTAAAAAGTTCTTATACTCAGACCACGAAATATTTTTGCGCGAGTTGGTGTCAAATGCCGTTGATGCCACCCAAAAGCTGAAGACCCTGGCCTCATTCGGCGACTTCAAGGGCTCAACCGATAACCTGAAAGTGCGCGTCACCATTGACAAAGAGAAAGGCACGTTGACGGTTAGTGATAACGGTATAGGCATGACGCGTGATGAGATTGACAAGTACATCAATCAGATAGCCTTCTCGGGCGCTGAGGAGTTCTTGGCAAAATTCAAGGATACAGCCAATACCATTATCGGCCACTTCGGTTTGGGCTTCTATTCAGCCTTTATGGTCGCCAAGAAGGTTGAGATCGTCACCCGCAGCTATAAGGAGGACGCACAGGCAGTGCGCTGGGAGTGTGACGGCTCGCCCGTGTACACCATGGAGGATGCCGAGCGCGACACGCACGGTACCGATGTGATATTGTATATTGACGATGATGACAAGGAGTTTCTTGAGCAGGCGCGCATTGATGCGCTGCTGAAGAAGTATTGCCGCTTCCTGCCCGTCCCCGTTGAGAGTGGAGATAAGATTGTCAATGCCACACAGCCCTTATGGACAAAGAAGCCGGCAGATTTGACAGACGATGATTATCGCGAGTTTTACCGTGAGCTGTATCCCGGCCAGGAGGACCCCCTGTTCTGGATTCACCTCAACGTTGACTATCCCTTCACGCTTACCGGCATACTGTTCTTCCCCAAGATCAAGAATAATCTGGACATCAGGAAGGACAGGATACAGTTGTATTGTAACCAGGTGTATGTCACCGACTCGGTTGAGGGCGTTGTCCCCGAGTTCATGATGTTATTGCAGGGTGTGATTGACTCGCCTGATATCCCGCTGAATGTTAGCCGTTCATATCTGCAGAGCGACTCAGCCGTCAAGAAGATTTCAGGGTACATAACCAAGAAGGTGGCCGACCGACTGGATTGGCTGTTCAAGGAGAACCGGTCAGACTTTGAGAAGAAGTGGGATGACATTCGCCTGTTTATACAGTATGGTATGCTCACCGACACCAAGTTCTGTGACGCCGCCATGAAGTTTGTCCTGCTGAAGGACACCGCCGGCGACTTCTTCTCGCTGGAACAGTATAAGGAACTGACCGCCCCCGAGCAGACCGACAAGGATGGCACCTTAGTATGGCTGTATGCCACCAATGAGGAGGCTCAATACACCTACATCAAGGAGGCCAACGCCCGCGGCTACAATGTTCTGTTGTTGGACGGCCAGTTGGACACACATTTTGTGGGGCTCCTCGAGCAGAAACTCGACAAGACCCGTCTTGTCCGCGTTGACTCTGACACTGTTGACCGTATTATCGACAAGGGGCTGACAAAGGAAACCGGCCTTACCCCCGATGAGGTTGATGTATTCTCAACCATGTTCCGCAGCGTTGTTCCCGAGCTGCCCAAGTCAGAATTCTTTGTGACCTTCGAGGCACTGAACGCTGATGCCAATCCTGTGCTTATCACTACCCAGGAGTATATGCGCCGAATGAAGGAGATGGCCGCCACCCAGCCTGGTATGTCCTTCTATGACAGCATGCCCGATATGTACAGTATGATTGTCAACGTCAACAACCCGTTGGTAATGAAGGTGCTTGACGAGGCACGCAAAGACCTGCTGCCGCGCACCGAGCCCCTTGCAAAGCAACTTGCTGAGGCTGATGAGAAGCTCAAGGCCCTTGCCGAGAAGAAAGACTCAGCCGACAAGGATGCGGATGAGGGCGAAAAGAAACACCTGCAGGAGGAGATGACACACCTGCGTGCCGAGCGTGAGAAGGCCGTCAAGGCATATGCCGCAGAGCAGCCCCTGGCAAAACAGGTGGTTGACCTGGCACTCCTGGCCAACGGTTTGCTGAAGGGGCAGCCCCTGAGCGACTTTATCAGCCGCTCGGTGGCACTGCTCAAATAAACCCGGCTATAAGAATTAAGAGAATAAGCACCGGTACTATCCAACGTACCAGAAATAGAATCAACGGCAGGACGCGGCAACGCAGACTGCCGTTGTTCGTTAGCTCATTCTTCATCAGCCCAGGGGCGTGTACCCATCCCACATAAATGCTGAGCAACAGTGCCCCCAGTGGCAAAAGTATGTTGGAGGAGACGGTGTCAAAAAAGTTGAAGATGTTGAGGCCGAAAATCTTGAAAGTAGCCCAAGGGCCCTCGCTTAGCGAGCATGCACCGCTTATCAGGCACAGAGGTGCCATGGCCAGCCAGCAAGCCTTTTTGCGGGAGAGCTTCAGGTGGTCAACAATCCACACCACAGACACCTCGGCAATTGAGATGCAGCTGGTCAAAGCCGCCACGGCTAACAGCAAGAAGAAGACGGTACTCCAAAAGCGCGGATAATCCATCTGGGCAAATACCTCGGGGAGGGTTACGAACACCATCGTGGCACCCTTCATCTCCTCGCCTTGCAGCCCGAAGGACATCACTGCCGGGAAGATAATCATACCCATCAGCACCGACACTGCCAGGTCAAGCCCCGACACGGTAACGGCAGTGCGGGTCAGGTTGACGTTTTTGGGGAAGTATGATGCGTACGTCACTAATACCCCCATGCCCAGGCTCAATGAGAAGAACGCCTGTCCCAAGGCATTAAGCGCCACTTGAGGGGTGATGGCTGAGAAGTCAGGGTTGAAAAAGAAGGCCAATCCCTCGCCGGCACGTGGCAGCATCAGGGCAACCACCATGAACAGCAGCAGAATGAGGACAAGCAGGGGCATCAGCACATTGCTAACACGCTCAATACCCTTCTGGACCCCCTTGGCAAGAACCATTGCCGTAAGGGCTATCACGCCCAACGTAAAAAGGAGCGGCTCCCAGGTGCTTTCAATGTAATCGCCCATGCGCAGCTGGAACATCTGCTTCATCGTTTGGCCGGCCTCGGGGGCACTGTATAATGAGCCGTTTATGGAGTGCCACATGTACTCAAAGGTCCACCCGGCAACCACCATGTAGAACCCTAAAATCATGTAACCGGCCACAATCCCCAGGATGCCAACGCGCTGCCAAGGCCGTGAGGCCCCGATATTCTTCATAGAAGTGACGGCGTCACCCTCCCCGGCACGCCCTATTGAAAACTCAACCAGCATGGCGGGAATACCCAAGATAAAGATCCACGCAATGTAAACCAGCAGGAAGGCAGCCCCTCCGTTTTGCTGAGCCTCGGCCGGGAAGCGCCATACGTTACCCAGGCCCACCGCTGAGCCAACCGTCGCCGCAATCAACCCGATGCGGGACGCGAATTTAGTTTTAGACATTAGATTTAAGGTAGTGAAGTGTTTGGTTATGAAGGCTCCGTGTCAAAGGGCCGAATATATCAGTTCTATCCCCCTGTTGGCACCAAGGTTGCGCGAATACAGGGGGTCATGGTTGGTATCCCAATGTTCGGCGGTGCCAAAGCCGTATGCGGCGGCTTGTCCCATGCGGGTGTCGGCATCCCGTATCTGTATGCCCTGTGTGCCCAGCAGGTCGGTTGAAACCGCATCGGCTGCCACAGGGTCTTGGCTGAAGATGAGCGATGAGGGCCATTGCCCGTTGAAGGGCTCGTGTTGCCATAGGATTGTCGGTTTGGCATTACCCTCAAGCGAGGCGTAGATGACGTCGACCACCGTAAGCAGACAACGCCCCTCAAGGTCCTCAAAGGGCGCGTGGGTGGCATTAAGGGTGGTGCGGATGAGGTTGGAGGATGGCAGCGACGATCCGCGCAAGATGGGGATGTTGACAATGTAGTCAGCCTCAGCGGTGGTACACTCCATCTGGCATTTGTGGTTAGGGCCGTGACGGTAGCAGGCCTTAGTGCGCCCGCCGGTGCCGGTTGAGTCAATCATGCCTATCAGGCGATAGCGACGTCGCAGGGTGGCGTATATCCCGTCGGGAATCCATGCCGTGGGTTCTACGACAGTGATGTCACTGGGGTCAACCCCGCAGCGTATAAGGGACTCAACAATGGAAACCACCACCTGCGGGGTGGTATTGGCCTGGGTTGAATTGTAGTGCCATTGTGAGTAGCGGTTGTCAATTACGACGGCTATTTTCTCGCCCGGGGAGTAGGGGACATCAGTCTTTTTGTGCCGACGATTATAATCCTTGAAAATCTTTTCCCAAGCCTCAGCCTCGGTGCTTGTGCCCGCCAGTCGGGTTAGCCCGAAATAGGTCATTGAGTCGATAACACCGATGGGGACAAAAGCATTTGCGCTCCAATCCGAGGCTCCCGGGGGAGCCTCAAATCGCCCCGGGGCATGCATCCACACAACACGACCGGGATTCACCCCCACGGCATGGCCGACGGGCTTCAGTATCCCGGGGGTCAAGCCGGTGGCGCTTGCCGCGAGGGCAAGAGCAAGGATGACACAGGCTATTATGTTGCGTATCACGGTATTATCATGTGTTGTTTGGTGCTACCCACCGGTTAGCAGTAAGTGTGCAGGAGGTGCAAAGTTACTAACAAATTTTTATTTGGCAAAGGGCGAAATTTGACAAGTATTATGTCTGACGGGGTACAAACCGTTGAATGCCAATCATGAAGGATTTTCAACCTGTGCGGGGCTTCTCCCGTTCAAAAAAATTGTGGAGATATGAGCGGTTTAACCCCTCCCTGATTCGAGAAAAATTTGTACATTTGCATTAATGTTTACGTTTGCGTTTGACCCTTGGCCCTTTGTTCCGGTTGCCATTGCCCTGCTGCTCGGGGTGTGGATGGCCGGTTTCATTATTTGGCATATTAATAAGGTGTGCAAACGCGTGACACTCGATAACCGCGATGCCGAGATGGGTGTGGATTCTGCCACATTGCCCCCGGTGTCGGTGATTGTCACGGCTGACGACCTGTTAAACCTTCCCGACCTGTTGACTGGGCTTTTAGCCCAGGATTATCCGGCGGGCTATGAGGTAATTGTGGTCAATGCCGGGGGGAGTGATGCCGTCTCAGACACGGTTGCATTGTTGCAACATAAGCACACAAACCTGTACATGACCTTTATGCCCGGGGGCACCCGCAACTTGTCCCGCCAGAAACTGGCCATAACGCTTGGTATAAAAGCGGCCGCAAATGATTGCTTGCTGTTGACCCGTGCCGATGCCAAGATAGTCTCGGCTTACTGGCTAAGGATGATGGCTCGCCATTTTGCCCACGGAGCGGGGCTTGTGTTGGGCTACACATATCCGGTGGTTGAGGATGCCGATGAGCCGGGACGGGTTTTTATCCCCAACGGGCCCGGTTCGCGCGTGCGCTCGTTCCTGTTGGTCCGCGACTCATTGCAATGGCTCTCGGCGGCCATATCGGGACGTCCCCTGCGTGGTGACGGACGAAACCTTGGCTATCGGCGCTCCTTGTTCTTTGGCGAGCAGGGTTTTGCCAAGACGTTGAACCTTGTCAATGGTGATGATGATGTGTTTGTCGAGCACCTGTCACGTAAGTGTCATTGCGCCGTTGAGCTTTCTAACGCTGCCCAGGTGGGCGTATTGGGCCGTTCGCCGCAGGAGATGCGGCTTGAGAGGGATGCCCGTCGCTTTACCGCGTCATTGTTGCGCCTTGGTCCCCGGCTGGCATGGAGCTTAGTGTCCTGGTTGGCGTGGGGATGGTTGGCAGCGAGTGTTGTGGCTGTGGTAATCGGTTTGCCCTCTTTGCTGCCGACGGTTGTTACCCTGGGGGTAGCTTTGGCGGTATGGATACCGGTGATGTTTAGTTGGCGCAAGTGTTCTGTCGCCCTGCATAGCCGTCGTGTGTGCGTAACGCTGCCGTGGTTTGTCCTCGCCCGGCCTTTCTATACGCTTGTCACGGCGATACGTGCCGCCAGGTCACGTTACAACCTCACCTGGCACACCCTTTCTTGACGTTATTGCGGTTTGCGATACTTTGCGGCCTCTTGCGCCTCCTCAAGGATTGAGAGGTAAGAGGCGTACCGGCTTGGTGCCAATCGGCCATCTTCCAGGGCCTCCAACACAGCGCAACCCGGCTCAACCGTGTGCAGGCAGTTGCCATACCGGCAATCTTTTGAAAGGGCAAAGATGTCCCTGAAGTAGTGTGAGACCTCATATTTGCCGAAGTCGATTGTCCCGAAGCCCTTTACACCCGGGGTGTCGATAATACGGCCACCTTGAGGGAGCTCAAACATCTCGCTGAAGGTGGTGGTGTGCATACCCGTGTCGTGGGTGAGGGAGACAGGGGCCGTGCGCACATCGGCGTTGGGGATGAGGTCGTTGATAAGGGTGGATTTCCCGACTCCCGAGTTGCCGCTGAGCAGGGTAGTCTTCCCTTTCAGGCAGTTTTGCAGGGCGGTAAGTCCCTCGCCGGTTTGAGCTGATACCAACAGGCAGGTGTAGCCCAGACCGGAGTACAGCTTTTCCCACTCATGGGCCCGCTCACGCAGCGGCTCGGTGGTGAGCAGGTCGCACTTGTTTATCACCAGGATTGCCGGGATGCTGTAGGCCTCGGCTGTGGCGAGGAATCGGTCAATAAAGGTGAGGGAGGTCTCGGGGTGTGCCACCGTGACCACCAGTAACGCCTGGTCGATGTTAGCGGCAAGGATATGAGACTCTTTTGAGAGGTTAGACGCTCGCCGTATGATGTAGTTACGACGGGGAGAGATAGCCGTTATATACCCGCCCGCAATTTCCACATTGTCACCTACAGCCACGGGGTTGGTGGTGCGTATCCCTTTTATGCGGAAGTTGCCCTTGGGCTTGCAGGACACGGTTTGCCCGTCATCGGTGAGGACATCATAAGCACTGCCGGTGTTGCGTACCACCACGCCCCTGCCCGTGAGGATGGGGGTGGGTGCATCCCCCTGCGACGGTTGGGGGTTAGGGGACGTTTCAGTGGGGTTGCCGGCGCGGCGCTTGCTCATTTTTTTAGGATTGATGTTGACGGGTAAATATTTGTGCAAAAATAGGTTTATCTTAACATTTTAACAAATTATTGTTGCAAATGTGGGGGCAACCCAATATCTTTGTAAATGGTAAAGTGGCAAATGTTTGTCCGCTGACAAAGCTATCCGGCTGCAAAAGGGTCGGTTGTGTGAAAAAAGGTGTCGAGAGGTTAAACTTATTTGTTTCTTTACTGTCTTAATTATAAATCATGACGGGGAGTTTTCCCTTTTGAAAAAATAATCAGATATGCATCGCAGACTTTATACAGCTCTATTAGTGGCTATTTGCGCCTCACTGGGTGCAACGCTCTATGCCCAGGATATCTATGATGATTTATACGATACCCCTACAAAACCCAAGACTGAGAAAAAGGTAACCGTTAACACGCAACGGCCGGTGGTCTCAGGTGCGGTTACAACAACCACTGTCATCAATACGGCGCCGTCGGCGATGAGTGTTGATGAGTATAACCGTCGCGGTTTCTTCGGGAATCTTGATGAGGAGGTCGCCGCCAATGATACCGTGGTTGTTGATTTCACCAATACTCAAAATATCGAGCGGTTCTATAACGCAGATGTGATTGAGGAACAGAATGACCCTGACCTGTCATATCTGTATGCCAGCACGCTGATGGAGGAGCCCTCGACTACCGTCAATATCTATGTCAACGATTATTGGCCCTATGGAGGCTATTGGGGTTCACCTTACTATTACAACACCTGGTACTCACCCTGGTACTCACCCTGGTATGGGGGATGGTACTCACCCTGGTACAGCGGTTGGAACTGGTCAATCGGCTGGAGTTGGGGCTGGGGTCCCGCTTGGGGACCGGCATGGAGTCCCGGTTGGGGACCCGGTTGGGGACCCGGTTGGGGACCGGCATGGGCTTACCAACGTCCCTATAATCCCCGTCACCCCGGGGCATTTGCCAGCAATCATCCCGGGTGGGGAGGACGTCCTTCAGGTGGACGTCATGACTATAACCCCGGTGGGGCGCGTCCCTCAGGGTTGCAAAGCTCGGGTGGATTCCCCGGAGGCGCCCGTCCGTCAGTTGGCAGGCCTTCAGGCGTAACTGTCGGCAACAGCGGCGGTCAACATGCCGTGAACCCCGGCGTATCCGGTACTCGTCCTTCTGTAACGACTCCCGGTGTCGGCTCGACCAACAACTCGACACTGAGGCCCGCACAGACATCCGGGTCAACGGTGCAGGGAGCCAAGCCGGTTCTGAACGGCAACTCATCCAACGGCACGTTCAAGCAATCAACTATACAGACTGTTCCACAAAGTAACGGATATCGCCCGTCAACCACAACGACTGTCCGTCCGTCAACAAACGCTACCGTGCGCCCGTCCTCGACTACTACCATACGTCCGTCGTCCACCACGACCCTACGTCCGTCAACAAACGCAACGGTGCGACCCTCAACAACCACAACAACACGTCCGTCAACCACTACGACAGTGCGCCCGTCAACAAAACCGTCTACAACGACTACTACCCGTCAGTCAACACCCTCCTATTCTCGTCCCTCAGGGGGAAGTTTCGGTGGCGGTAGCCGTGGCAGCTTCGGCGGAGGAAGCCGCGGTGGAGGTGGCGGAGGCCGTGGCGGTCGCCATTGATAATCGCCAAAATTATCGTAACAGAGTTGGGGGATACCCTTATCCATAACGAAATAATTCAACTGTTTAGATATGATTAAAAGAAAACTTTTTGTCTGGACAATAGGTGTTGTCTCGGCAATGAGCACATTTGCACAAACAGCTACTGATGCTTACCAGATAAGCCAAGGAGACCTGAAGGGAACCGCCCGCTTTATGTCAATGGGCGGGGCGTTCACGGCCTTGGGTGGGGATCCGTCGGTATTGCCGCAGAACCCTGCCGGCCTGGGTGTATACCGCAATTCAGAGGTTAACGCCACCATGGACATCAACGTGCAGTCGGTAAAGACCACGGGAATATCCACTGACCAGACAAAGGTTACCTGCCCCAACATCAGCTATATCGGTGCATATAATCTTGGCAACGGTGTGATGAATTATTTCAACTGGGGTATCAGCTATGGCCGTCTGACATCGTTTGATGCAAAATACAACGGCAGGATTGACGGCACCAATGCCTCATTGACAAATTATGTGGCCAACTATACCGCTGCCGAACAGTGGACACCCTCACAGCTGAACGGGTATGGCAACAATGACCCGTTCTATGATACCCGTGCGCCGTGGATGAGCATCCTCCTTTACAATGCATACGCCATTAACCCCGGCACCAAAGACGGCACTGACTATGTGGGCCTGTACAATGGCACACCGGGTATGTCAACGTTCGATGTCGAGCAGAAGGGGTATGTTGACCAATACAACATCTCGTTTGGCGGCAACTTCAGCAACGTGGTGTATTGGGGTATCAACTTCGGTATTACCGATATCGATTATAAGAACTGGACCTATTATACCGAGACATTTGAGGATGCCACAATCGCCAATGCAAGTGCCACCGGGCGTACCAACGGTTTGGGGCAGTTCGGCATTGAGAGCTACAAACATATCTCAGGTACCGGCTTTAACTTTGGCGCCGGTGTTATTCTGCGACCCATCCCCCAGTTGCGTTTTGGTGTGTCAATCAAGACCCCTACCTATTACAACTTGGACTACAATGCCTATGCGCAGACCAATTATAACTACGAAATCAGGAATGCAGGCAACCGCCGTGGATATTATCCCACCAACGATACCTACGGCGCTGACGACTACTTCAGCTTCAAATGCAGCACACCGCTTGAACTGAACTTAGGTCTTGCCACCGTGTTGGCCAACCGCGCTATTGTCTCTGTTGACTATGAGTACAAACCGTACCAGAACATGAACGTCAAGGATGATGACGGCATCACCTACAATGATGTTAAGGGTGACATAAAGACCTATTACAAGGCGCAGAACATAGTCAGGGCCGGTGTTGAATATCGTGTAACCCCCCAGGTATCGCTGCGTTTAGGCTACGCATACGAGAGCTCGCCGGTTACCGATGTCTTCAAGAACTGCGACACGCCCGTCTATACCTCAGGCCCGGATGACACCGAGACCCAAGCCTCATATATTGTTCCCAAATCAACCCAATACATCACCTGCGGTTTGGGCTGGCACTACAAGTCATTTTATGCCGATGCCGCCTACGTGCACATGGCTCGCAAGGCTGACTGGCACGCGTTCACCTCATATCAGTCTGACCAAAACACATGGATAGACGCCCCCGCCGCTGAGTTGACCACCCACAACAACCGTATAGTCCTCTCGGTAGGCTTCAAGTTCTGACCTACTCCGTTACTCCCTATAAAGAGGCCGTGTTGAACTGAACTCAACACGGCCTCTTTGTGAGCAGGTACATCAACCGTTTCTATTACGTCCTAATCAATAACTACGTGCCCCTCATTGTCCCTTAGGAGGATTCCCATTCTCAAAATTATTATCCGACAGTCACTATTGGTTGTCCAAAGAATGAGGACAACATACATAGAGTGGCGATAGTGAAATTATGTTGCCCGCTCAACCATTTTGAAATTTCGCTCGGCCGCCGACCGAGTGCGTCTGCAAACTGTTTCTTTGATAGTCCGCGTTCGTTCATCAGCTTAAAAATACGGTCGGAAATTTCAAATGAAAGTTCTGTTTCATTCTTTATCGGCTCAGGGATTGTACCGAGCATTTCTTCAAGAGATTTGGAGGCGCGTTTCATAAGTCAAAAATATTGTCTGTTTCTATTGTAGACTCAGTGACTGTTACCGAGCCGTCATTAGTGCCCTCCTTAAGAAGTTTCTCAAACTTCTGCAAGGTCATTACGTAAGCTTTCAAGTTGTTGTCTTCCTGGTAAGTGCGCGTTTTTTTTATCCCCCTGTTTCCGAGAATTAGAATTTGATCCGAAAGGCGTAAACAGTAAAGCCTAAGTTTTGAAGCAAGTACCGGCAATGCCACAACGGAGTCGTTAATCTTACCCTCGCGCCGGAAGTATCGCTCTTATGCCCCGGTTCGGGCTATCCGTGATATTATGGCAGCTATACGCGAGAAATCCTCGCTATATTCGGCATTGTTCTTGAATTTGGAAATAAATTTTTCAAATTCACTTTCGGTATCACGGAGGAATTGTAAGGTTTATATTGTGCAATTAGTCCCCTCGTTAATAAGGTAGAGTTCAACTTTGTACATTATGCTCCATGTTTATAATATAACGCAAAGGTATGACAAAAATTTTTTTATGTGACTCTCTGCTGAAGAGGATGAATGCTGCTTTCCTTGCGAAATCTGATTACCTGTTAGTTAACGATATGCCCCTTTGGTCCATCGGTTAGTTGAAAAGCCGACCAACAACCGGTTAATGTTTGGATTATTGTTCATGCCGATGCAGTTCTGTTGAGAACAGGGGGGAATATGAGGGTAAGTTTTTGCTTATTTGGGGGGGAGGGTGTAAATTTGCGGGGTGAAGGCTTCAAGACGGTTTATTTATCTGTGGGTAGTTGTGGGCGTGTGGTTGCTTGCGGGCAGCTGCTCGGCCACAAAGCATGTGCCGGCAGGGAGTTATCTGCTTGAGGATGTAAGCATTGTGGTGGATAGTGGCTCGCAGGTGCGTGGCGCTGATCTCATCAATTATCTGCGTCAGGTCCCTAACCACAAGGTGTTGGGGTTTTGGAAGCTTCAACTGGGTACCTATAACCTTTCGGGACGTGACTCAACACGGTGGTACAACCGATGGTTGCAACGGTTGGGGCAACCCCCTGTAGTGTATGATACGGTGCTGACGGCAGCCTCGCGCCGACAGTTGGAGCAGGCCATGATTAACCGCGGCTATCTCGGGGCCAAAGTCACGGTTGACACTTTCGCTAATGAAAAACGGCAACGGATGAGGGTTGAGTACCACATCTCGCCCGGGGAGCCTCACACATTGGCGTCTATCAACACCGAGATAGCTGACTCTGCCATAAGGGGGTATGTTGAGCGCACCGAGCGTGCAACGCTTTTGCATGAGGGAGATCTGCTGAATCTTGACAATCTTGAGGCGGAGCGTTCGCGGATTGCCTCGGGGTTACGCAACCATGGATATTTTGATTTCAAGAAGGACTATATCGGCTTTGTGGCAGACACAGTTGCCGGCAGTAGGGATGTCGCGCTGACAATGGTTATCAAGTCGCCGGCTGATGGCCCTGAGGCTGCACACCCAGTCAGGAGGTTGCGCAAGGTTGTCTTCGTTACCAATTACCGGTTGGGCATGAATGCCGAGCAGCTGCGGGTTGACACCCGGGACAGCGTAATGTATCGGGGGATGGAGTTCCTGTATGGCAAGGACCGGTGGATAACACCCGGCACGCTTGAGGAAAAATGCTTTTTGCAGTCCGGGGCATTGTACAGTGCAAGACAGGTGGACATGACGTATGAATACCTGAGCCGGCTGCCCATGGTGAAATCGATAAACATCGAGCTGGTGCCTGAGGGACAAGATGCCCTGGACGCCTATATATTGTTGACGCGTAACAGGGTGCAGAGCATAACGTTTGACGTTGAGGGAACGAACTCTGAGGGTGATCTGGGATTCGGGGTCGGGCTTACCTACCAGCACCGCAACTTAGGGCATCGCTCGCGGGTGCTCACCACAAAGTTCCGTGCCGGGTATGAGAGCCTGTCGGGGAATCTTGACGGATTGATAAATGATAATTACCAGGAGTATTCAGCCGAGGTGGGTATCACATTCCCCAGATTTGATTTCCCCTTTGTTTCGCGAGCATTGAAGAAGAGGCTTAAGGCCTCCACCGAGGTTGCTTTGCAGTTCAACTACCAGGCGCGGCCTGAGTACACGCGTGTCATTGCCGGTGGAACATGGCGATATCGGTGGAACAACCGCACCTCAACCATGCGGCATACCCTTGATTTGCTCAATATCAACTATGTATATCTGCCCAAGTCGACCAACGATTTCCTTGACCTGATAGCCCCTGACAACCCCCTGCTACGGTATAGCTATGAGGACCACTTCATCGTGAACATAGGCTACTCATATTACCGCACCAACCGTCGCACATCGGCCCTGAGCGGTGTTACACGCAGCGCTGTGCGGTTGCAACCGTCGATATATACTTTCCGCGCCGGGGTGGAGACTGCAGGCAATGTTCTGTACGGACTGTCAAAACTGTTTGACGAGCGACGCAGTGGGGGAGTCTACAAACTCTTTGGTATTCAATACTCACAATACGCCAAGGGCGAGGTTGAGTATGCCGTTGTGTTGAATCCCTCCCAACGCCACTCGGTGGCATTCCGCGCCGGCGGTGGCATCGGTGTGCCATACGGCAACTCAACGGCATTACCCTTTGAGAAACGGTTCTATGCCGGCGGTGCTAACAATGTGCGTGGCTGGGGCGTGCGCACCCTTGGTCCCGGCTCATACAACGGCACCAATTCAGTCACCGACTTCATTAATCAATGTGGCGACATATCCTTGATATTGTCAGCTGAGTATCGGTTTAAACTGTTTTGGGTGCTCGAGGGGGGCCTCTTTGTTGACGGTGGCAATATCTGGACCATCAGAAACTATCCCAACCAGCCCGGAGGTGTGTTTAAGTTCAATAAATTTTACAAACAGATAGCAGCATCCTACGGGTTGGGTATACGCATGGACTTCAAGTATTTTCTTTTGCGGTTTGACCTTGGCCTCAAAGCGCATAACCCGGCTATGGACCAGGAGCCATGGCCCCTAATCCATCCCCGTTGGCACCGTGATGCCACCTTCCATTTTGCTGTAGGATATCCTTTTTAACCCCATTAGACCAACAAACATTGTGAAACAGCTTGTAATATTTGACCTTGACGGTACATTGCTCAATACCATAAACGATCTTGGCAACGCCACAAATTATGCCCTTGAAGCCCTGGGGTTTCCCCCGCATGACCTGTCGGCCTATCCCTTTTTTGTCGGTAACGGTGTGAGCCTGTTGCTTGAGCGTGTCTTGCCCGAGGATGCCCGCACCACGCGCAACCTTGAGCGCCTGCGCAACAAGTTTATGGAGTATTACGGGGCACACCTCAGCGACACGACGGTGCCCTATCCCGGCATCCCCGAGCTGCTTGAGACACTGACAAAGATGGGGATAAAGATAGCGGTGGCGTCAAACAAGTATCAAAGTGCCGTTGACCGACTGGTCAGCACCATGTTCCCCAATGTCAAATGGTGCGCTATCGAGGGGCAGAGGGATGATGTGCCCACCAAGCCGGACCCGTCAATCGTCTTCAACATACTTGGCAAAAATCCTACCCCAAAGGCCGATGTGCTGTATGTGGGCGACTCAGGGGTTGACATGGATACCGCACGCCGGGCAGCCGTTACCGGTGTGGGTGTGACGTGGGGATTCCGCCCCGAAAAGGAGTTGCGGCAACATTACGCTGACCACATCATCCACAAACCTGTGGAGCTGCTGTCGCTGCTGAACGGGGAGTAAGAGATCAGGAAAGTTTGGCCTCAGCCAACGCTTTGCGATGCAAACGCCGGCGAATGTAGAATACTACTACCGCCAGAGCCGTGTATGCCCCGGCCATAATCCACAAGGCACACCAGTCATGGTACTGCTGGTATAGGGTTGCCCCATCGCTGTTCATGCGCACAAAGCCGTTCAAAGCCCATTTGGCCGGGAGCAAGTCTCCCATCAGCCGCCAGAAACCGTTCATGGCATACTCAGGCCACGTCAGCCCTGAGATGAAGAGGAACACCGGTGAGGTTGCCACGATTATCAGGAAGGAGTATTCACGCTGTGTGCAGAACACGCCCAATACCTGTCCCATGGCAGCAGTAGCCAGCAACATGGGTACCATCAGCATAACCTCCTCCTTGAACGATCCGATTTGGGGCAGCGAGAACATCGCCGGTACAATATATAGGGTGAAGATAAGTATCGGCAGGAAAAAAACCATGTAGCAGAACGTGCGTCCCAACACCTGTGCAAGGGGTTGCGCATCGCAGAACAGGGGGTCGATGCCGGCGTTTTTACGGCGGCGTTGTGCGGCAGTCCCGGCCAACATCAGTATACCCAACAACATGCCCTGTTGCAGTATAAGCACCAGGATACCCGGCATGATGAAGGAGGCAAACCCCTGGGTGGGGTCACCCACCGAGATGTCCTGGCTGTTGATGCGGCGGATGTTGTTGTCCACTATCTCACCCAAGTCCCCGGCCTCAGACATTTCCTTGGCCAGAAGTTGCGTGCCGGTGGCTATCTGTATGTCGGTAAGTGCAAATTGGGCCTGGCGGTATCGCAGCAACAAAGACATGTCGCTGTAGTAGGGCACCGTGGCCTGCTCATTACGCCCCAGCCGCTTTGCAAAGTCTGAGGGTATCTCAATTATGGCAAAAGCCTTATGCTCTTTCAGGGCCTCTTTGGCCTCGGTCATGTTGGCCGCATACCCTATTATGTCGAATGTCTCGGTTTGGTCAACCGTGCGCAGAAATTGGCGGCTCTCAGCCGTCATGCTGTGGTCAACGGCCACAATATGCATTTCCTTGACAGTCTCAGGGTTGTATATCAGCGTGTAGACAATAGGATAGGCCGTGGGCAGCAGAAAGAAGAAGATGCACACCCCTATGTCAGACAAAACCAATCTGAACTCACGCCTCCATACAAGGAAAAACTGTCGGAACCAATCGGCTAAAGCTTTCAACATATTGTCAGGGAACGTATACAGGGTTCAAGCAGCGTTTCTTCAGTCGCGGCAGACCTATCACTGCTATTATCGGGAATAAGCATAGAACGGCATAGTAAATCCTTGAGTAATAGAAGGGGTAGCCGTTGAGAGCCTGATCAATGTATATCAGGAAGTAGTATCGCAGAGGCATTATCCAGCTGAAGATTGCCACGCCGCCATACATCTGCTCAACCGGGAATGAGAAGCCGAGGATTGAGAAGGAGAGGATGCCGGTGAGGGCACAAATTGTCAGCGACATGCGCATGCTCGGTACCATCTCACAACATATCACGGCAAAAGCCTGTGAGGCAATGATCAGCAGGAACATGGCCAGGATGATGTGCCCGATATGGTTGTTGCAGGGGTAGTGGAGATATTTATAAAAGAGGACTTCAAGGAACACGCCCATCACTGTCCAAATGGCTGTTTGCGGCAGGAGTTTGCCGGCAAGGGCCGTGATAATGGAGCCGCCTGAGTTTTTCAGCCAGGTTATAGATGTACCACCCTTTATCTCATCGCATACCGAGAAGGCTGTTGTCAGCATAATAAACAGAGCCAACATGCCGGGGACAAATGAGTTGTTGAGGTATATGGCGTAGTTGAGCCACGGATTGCCTATGGGGTGGCTTTGCACCACCACGGGTTGCAACATGGTGCTGACGGTAGCATCCTGCACACCGGCTGACACCAAGGTAATGGTTACCAGTCCGCCGGTGGCCACCACGGCCGTTTGTTTGAACCCTTTGAACGACATGGTTGCCGGCACAAAATAAGACATATTGGTATAATACGTCAGTGTAGGCTCCTCACCGGCAATAGCCTTTTGCTGATAATCACGGGGGATATAGAAGAAACCGAAGACCTCGCCGCGCTGCAGTTTTTCCAAAGCATCATGATAGCTTGCAGCCTCCTGTCTGATTTCAACAAACTGGTTGGCATTGAGGGTGCGTATGGTTTGCCGGGACATTGAGGATTGGTCCATGTCAACCACCTCAACGGGGACCGGCAGGGGCAGCCCCTCGGTCATCAGGTCGGTAAAGAACCATATTGACAACAGCGGGAAGATCACCATCACAAACAGATACACGCGACGGTGACACAGGGTCCTTATCCCCCTTGCCAACGAGTTTTTAAATATCCTCAACATACCTGTGCCTGTTCTCAACGCTCAGCTGTTATTTTCTCTTTTTAAGCAGGACAGTCATCCCGGGACGCAAGTCCGGCTGAGCCTCCAGGGGGCGTGCTTTTACCTCAAAGGTGCGGCTGTCCCACTGGCCGGTAGCCTTTGTGGCGCGCCAAGTGGCGTATGTACCGAGATCGCGCACGTAATAAATGCGTGCCTTTACCTCTTTCATCTCCATGCCGGGGACTTTCACCGTCAGGGTGTCGCCAAGCTTCATAGCCGGCAGTTCCTCCTCGCGGACATTGAAGGTTACCCATTTGTCATCAACCTTAAGCAGGCTCATGATTGGTGCGCCCAGTGATACCAATTCACCCACCTGGGGGTATATCTGGTCAATCTGTCCGTCACAAGGTGCCAGCAGATATTGGTCCTCAAGGATCGCCTCAACCTCACGCACGCCGGCTGATGAAGCGTTCACCATTGATGACGCGGCTTCTTTGTCCTCCTGTTGGGCACCGGCAATGGCAAGGTCCAGTTGAGATTGAGCGGCACCCACGGCAGCCACTGAGGCATCATAGGCGGCTTTGGCCTCATCCCTTTTTTGCTTGGAGACCACACCTTGGTTACACAGGTTCTCCATGCGGTCGTATGTCTTTTTGGCAATCTCGCGTGCGGCTTGGGCCTGGGCCAACATGTCGCGTGCAGTTTGGATAATCTGGGGGCGTGTGCCGGCATCGACCTTGCGGTTGCCTGCGCGGGCAACATTCTGCATGGCTTGGGCCTGTTGCAGACGAGCCTCAACCAGTGATGACGTGATGTGTACCAGGGTGTCGCCGGCCTTCACCATATCCCCCTCCTTGACATAGAAGGTGGCTACGCGCCCCGGCAGTTTCCCCGAGATGCGCACCGATGTGGCATCGGCCTGCCCCTCAAGCAACTCATCGGGCTTGTTCATGAAACAGAAGCCGACAATGGCAAGCACGCCAACTGCCAACACCACTACCAAAAGTGCAAGGGATAACAGACGTGACTCCCTTTTCTCGGCTTTAGAGTTTTCAATATTTTCCATATATCTTTTCTATTCTCTTGCTTGCGGATGAATAAATTAGGTCAATAGTTAAGGTTGCCAAGGACTTTTGCCAGGTAAACGTCGCAAAGACGCACGTCAATCTCGGCATCGATTTTTTCACTGTTTGCCTTCAGCCAGGCAGTCTGCGCCTCCATCACGGTTGACAGGGTCATCACCCCCTCGCGATAGCCCAGCGATGCCTGGCGCAGATTCTCATTGGCATTCTCCATATTGGTTACCGTCATCTGGTGGGTCTTTACAGCCTCTTTGCACCTGAAAGCTGCCTGATTCACCTGCAGGTCAACAAGCTCCTGAGCATCTTGCAGCCGCAATTTGGCGATGTTTTCGTCAGCACGGGCCACGCGATAGGCGTTATAGTTGGCCCCCCAATGCCACAGGGGGATGGTGAGGGTTGCACCCACTGAGAAGGCTCCCTTAAAGTTCTTCTTGAATCCGTCATAGAGGTTGGGGTTGCTGAATGAGTAAGCCCCTATCAGAGCCACCTGCGGCAACATAGTTGCCCGGGCAATCACCGCCTCCTGATGCCTGATGCCAATGCCCAACTCCAGAGCCTGCAAGTCATGCCGGCGCTGATAAACCTCTTGCATGTCATAGTTATCGCCGGGAATGGCATAGCTGATGCCGCTTGATGCCTGCTCATCAGCCAAGGTAACCGGCTCGTTGACGGGAAGCCCGCACAGCTGGTTCAGTGCCATGCGTGACAGTGCCAACCCGTCCTGCACCTTAACCAGATCAACGTTGGCCGAGTTTTGCTGCACCTCAACCTTCAGCAGGTCATTGGGTACAGCCACCCCTTGCTCAATCATTGCGTTGACGTTGAAGTGCAAGGTGTCAAGCAAAGCAATGTAGCTGATTGCCAACGCCTCTTTTGCCCGCAAAGAAATCACTTGCCAATAGGCTGCGTCAACCGAGTAGATAAGGTCAGCCGCCTCAGAGTCCCTGAGCTGTTTGGCCAGGTCCTCGGCGTAACCAGAAATTTTGTTGAGGGCCCTGAGTTTGCCACCCATGTAAATGGGTTGAGTCAGAGTTATTGCTCCGAAAAACACATTGTGAATATCATACGTCAGCGCATCCTTGGGTAGGTATGCGACGCTGGCCGGGATGGGAGTGCCGTCCGGGGCAAGCACCGGCTGGCCCGTGGTCGGGTTTTTAAGCAGGTCAAACTCATATTTCCCGGTCTGAGGGTTGAAATTTTCAATCGGCAGCATCTGGTCTTTGTCAAACATGGCCAGTTTGCGCTGATTGTATGTGTATCCGCCAACGAAGTCTAACCCGGGCAGATAGGCCGCCTTAGCCTGCTCCTGTTGGTACCGGGCTTTTACTATCTCACCTTGGCGCATGCGCATCTGTTTATTGTTGCGTATGGCCATGGTGCGGCATGAGTCAAGGCTTAGCTCAACAGCGGCCGCCCGGGGTGCCGGAGCCAGTGATGCGAAAAATGTAATCAGAATAATGAATGCCTTTGCACGGGTGTTCATTTGTGAGGTTTCTTGCAAAAAATGTTGAACATGAGTGTGGCGGGGTTTCCACCTGCAAATTTAACGGTTTTTAATCTTTTTTTGTTCATGGACATAAACAAAATGTGCACCGGCCGGGGCGTATGTTTATCTCCGGGGCGGAGGTGAGGCATTGGGGGACGTTAAAAAATTGTAACTTTGCAGATATATGGTAAGACAGTTGGTTTTTGAACGTAAAGTAGGCTTCAATGAGGTGCGCAATGCCGTTGCCGCCGAGTGTCGCACCGGCAAGGGTCGCATGCTGACACAAGCCGGCAACTTGGCAATGGATTTTACCGACAACCACGCTGAGGTGAGGAAACGCCTTGCTGCAACGGCTGAGATGCTACGGGCGATATTGAGCCATGAGGGGATACCCTTTGGGGAGATGCCTGACCTGGACGCGGTGATAGCCAAGCTGCAGTTGGAGGGGTCAACCCTGAGCGCTGCTGAGGTGATGGATTTGCGACGCGTAGCGATGATGGGGGGAGCAACCCTGACATGGCTACGGAAAAATGAGGTTGATATGCCGACGTTGAGCCTTGAAGGGGCTGATCTTTATGATTTTGTTCCTGAAATCTCAGCCATAGAACGTGTTATTGACCAGCATGGCGAGGTGCGCGACTCGGCGTCGCCCGAGCTGCGTGAGATACGCACGCGTATGCGGTCGTTGCAAGGCCGTGCCAACGGTGTCATGCGGCGCATCATGGCAAACGCTGTTGCCGAGGGCATCCTCGAGGCAGGGGCAACCCTGTCAATGCGCGACGGGCGTCTGGTTATCCCCGTCAGTGCGGCTAACAAACGCCGGCTTCCCGGTATAGTGCATGACGAGAGTGCTACCGGCCGCACCGTCTTTATTGAGCCGGCTGAGGTGGTGGAGGTTAGTAACCGACTGCGTGAGGCCCAACTGGAGGAGCAAAGAGAGATTGTGCGCATCCTGTCAATGCTGACTGATGATTTGCGCCCGTCGGCACCTATGTTTGACGCCTCGTTCAACGTGTTGGGTTTCATGGACTTTGTCCATGCCAAGGCATTGTACGCCCTACGTTTGGGTATCGGGGATGAAACCTCGGGTTCGCCGGAGATTAATTTATCGAAAGGTGTGGAACTTGAGTGGTATCATGCTGAACACCCGGTGCTGAAGCTCAACCTCGAGGCCCAGGGCAAGGAGGTGGTCCCTCTGGATATCACCCTGTCAACCAAAGACCGTATTTTGGTAATATCCGGGCCGAATGCCGGCGGTAAGTCGGTATGCCTGAAGACGGTAGGGTGCCTGCAATATATGGTACAGACCGGGTTATTGCCCCCGGTATACAGCAACTCACACTTCGGCATCTTCAAAGAGTTGATGATAGATATCGGCGATGACCAGTCAATAGACAATGACCTGAGTACCTATTCGTCACATCTTGCCAACATGAAGAGCTTTTTGCGTTATGGCAACGAGCACACGCTGATGCTGATAGATGAGTTTGGCAGCGGGACAGAGCCGCAGATTGGCGGTGCCATAGCCGCCGCGTTGCTTGAGGAGTTTAACAAACGGCGTATGTGGGGTGTCGTCACCACACATTATAATGACCTGAAGCAGATGGCCGAGAACACCCCGGGGTTGATAAACGGGTCTATGCTGTATGACAGACAAAAGATGGAGCCACTGTTCAAACTGCTTATCGGCAGCCCCGGTAGCTCCTTCGCCCTCGAGATAGCGCGCAGAATGGGGTTGCCGCGTGAGGTTATTGCCTCGGCTCGTGAGCGTGTTGGCGATGAGTATGTCAATACCGACAAGTATCTGTTGGATATTGCACGTGACCGCAAGTATTGGGAGCAGAAGCGACTGGAGGTAAAGCGTCGTGAACGAGAGGTTGAGCAAACGCTTGAACGTTACCGCACCGAGGCAGAGACACTTCGCAAGGCTCGGCGAGACATCCTGGACGCCGCAAAGCAGGAGGCGCAAAACATCATTGCCGGGAGCAACGCCGCCATAGAGCGCACCATAAGCGAGATACGTAAGGCACAGGCTGAGAAGGAGGAGACCCAACGGGCCCGTCAACGGCTTGCCGAGGAGAAGTTGCGCACGTCACGCCAAAAGACCGCCCAGCATCCGTTGCTGAAGAAAGCCCCGCGCGGGGGACATCCTGCACCTAAGGTTCAGCCCGATAAGGATGGCGCGCTGCCATTGACGGTGGGGAGTGTGGTAAAACTTGAGGGCCAGACAACCCCCGGTAAAATTATGGAGATAAACGGTGACCGTGCCACAGTGGCGTTCGGCCAACTGAAGACCACAGTGTCGCTGAAACGTTTGCGGGTCACAAATGCCAAGTTAAAGAATGAGGACAGTCGCGGGGCGTCATTTGTGTCAGCACAGACCCTTGAGGCTGACCGCAAACGCCAACTGTCTTTTAAGGATGAGATTGACGTTCGCGGGATGCGGGCTGACGAGGCTTTGCAGGCCGTGACATATTTCCTGGACGACGCAATCCGTTTCTCGGTGAGCAAGGTTCGCGTTCTGCATGGAACGGGAACCGGTGCTTTGCGCCAGGCAATCCGTCAATTCCTCAAGACCTTCCCCGGCGTAGAAGGGTTTCGCGATGAGGATGTGCGTTTGGGGGGTGCCGGCATTACCGTCATCAACCTTGGGTAGTGTTGTGGCGAAATCTTTTGAAAAGGAGTCTTGAAACTGCCCACACAACAAGCAGCGTCAGCAAGGCACCCACAATTCCCGCGGCATGTGAGTCATACTCCGGCAGCAATGCGGTGGGCGGGGGCGTAGCCGGCCCGAGCTCGGTTGAACCGGTCAACTTCTCGATGGACCATTCAAGCCCATCAGGGTTGTCAGATGCTATCCATGAGAAAGTTCCGGCCAAAAGTAGGGTTGCCACACCTATCCATGCGACAGTTTTTTTACCCGATTGGCCCAATTGACGCGTGGGTTTCTGCAATAAGGAGGGGTCGTAGTTGTTAATTAACTGTAGCACTAAACCGGTGGCTACCCCCTCACAAACCCCGATGATAAGGTGTATCGGCAGCATCACAAGCAAAAACTTGTCAAAAGGAAGGGCCGTTATCCCCGAGGCCTTTGTCTGGAGTACCACCAGAAGGGCACCCAACTCGAGGGCGACGGTGCAACTGAGTACCGACGCCGACAAGATGTGTTTACCCCCACGGGTAATTGGTTTATAGATAAGTGGATAGGCTATAAGGCATGACATGGCAGCCATGTTGATGATGTTGCAGCCTAAAACCATCAAGCCACCGTCGGCAAACACCAGGCATTGCACAATCAGCACAGAACAAAGCGTCAGGAAAGCCGTCCACGGGCCTAAGACAGCCGCCAGCAAGACACCCCCTATTATGTGACCGCTTGAGCCGGTACCGGGGATGCTGAAGTTTATCATCTGCGCGGCAAAGATGAACGCCCCCAAAACGCCTGTGAGAGCAATGCTGTCCGGGCGACGTGCATGGCTAACCTTGCGCACCGCCACAGCAACAAGACCCACAGCTGTGGTGGCGAACACAGCGGCGACCGGGGCCGAAACAAGTGCATCTGCCAAATGCATATTCAAAAAATGAGAATAGAAATCAGAAATTTTTCATTACAAATATAAGAATATTATTTTTGTAGGACAACAGCCGGCGCCTTCTGCCGATCAACAGCACCAAATATTGAAATCATTGCAGCGAGCTATCAATAAGATGAACGAGCGGGCCTTGCCGATGCAGGGTGTGCTGGTTGACGGTCGTTGCAGGCTCTTCGTTACCTTGGTTTTCATTATTTGCGTGCTCACCACTCCGCTATATAATCCCGCGTGCCTTTTGTGGATGTTCCTGTATCCCATACTGACAGCCGAGGCGGCGGGCATAGGGTATTGGCGGGTTTTGCGGGGCTCGCTGTGGGTCTTGCTCCTGCTGTTGCCGGTGGTTGTGTTTAACCCCATTTATGACCGTGAGGCCGCATTTACAATTAGCGGGCATGTCATCAGCAAAGGGTGGGCCTCGCTTGTGACCGTCTTGTTGCGCGGTTTACTGACTTTGCAGGCCCTGTTAGTTATGGTGTACACCTGTGGCTTCTATGGCCTGTACCGGGCTTTGTACGGGTTGGGTTGCCCGGGGATTGTGGTTATGCAGATGGCAATGCTGTACAGGTACATCGGCCTGCTGCTGCTTGAGGCGTTGACCATGCACCGGGCTGTGGTGGCAAGGGGGTTCGGCAGACGCAGTTATCCCGTGCGCTTGTGGGCGCAACTGACAGGCCGGCTGCTTATCAGGTCAATCACCAGGGCCAGGAGTGTGTCTGACGCTATGGCCGCACGCTGTTTCACCGGGCAGATGGCCGGCTTCGGCGTAAAACCGCCCCGCCCGTCGGCCCTCTCATGGTGCTACGCCGTGGGATGGAGCGCAATAATTATTATTTACCGCATTTTTCTAATAAACAGTAAAATTCTTTTTTAACAGTCAGACTATGATACTCCGCGCTTTGCAGTTCAGCAATGTCAGTTATACATATCCGGGTGGAACTGAGGCCCTCAGGGGGGTGTCGTTTTGCATCGGTAAGGGTGAACGGGTAGCCCTGACAGGGTTGAACGGCTCAGGAAAATCAACCTTGTTGCTCCTGACAAACGGGTTGTTGACTCCCGGTGCAGGGCGTGTGTGGGTTGACGGGTTGGAGGTGTGCAAAAAGAACCTCGCCGAGGTGCGCCAAACTGTAGGGATGGTATTTCAGAACCCTGACGACCAGCTGTTTATGCCTACTGTAGAGGATGATGTGGCTTTCGGGCCACGCAACATGGGGCTGAGCGAGGCACAGGTGCGTGAGAGCGTTGACCGGGCGTTGCAGGCTATGGGCATCAGTGAGTTGCGCCACAGGGCTCCTTTTACCCTTTCGGGGGGTCAAAAGCGGCTGGCAGCCATAGCCACTGTCCTGTCGATGTCCCCAAAAATATTGGTAATGGATGAGCCCACCTCCGACCTCGATTCTGAGGCAAGGGGCAGGCTCATTTCATTGTTGTCATCGTTGGGCCAGACAATGCTTATCGCCACCCATGACCGGGCGTTTGCCGATGCACTTTGTACCCGAACGATTGTTCTTGAGGAGGGGAGAGTGGTATCGTAAGATCAGATTAAAGGGCGTACAGAACGACGGATGAAAGCCCGGGCAGGCTACCGCTGAGTTGGCCTTTCTTCACCTTGAAGGTAAGGTTATGCACAGCATCGGTATATTCCCCGTCGGGGAGGGTAGTGGGCAAGCTCAGTTTCTGTTTATCCTCAGCAATATTTATCAGTGCCACGCCTTTGTCGCCGCGTTCAACGGCCACAACTTGACCCTTGTTGGTGCTGATGATGTTTTCAGGCTCACCGGCCATTGCGCGCCTGAAGCGGTTGACGGCGGCAACCTCGGGATGCTTGAACTCATCATTCCCCTTGTGGCCGATGCGGTTATCACCCCAATAGTTTTGGCGCGTAGAGTTTGCCGGGCGTGAATAGAAAAGCGGTGTGCCACCCTTACGGGCTGTCAGGAATACCCACCCTTGGCGCACGAGCTCATCGGGCATTGAGGCACTCTCATGTGCGTTGCAATATGTGTCATGGCTCTCAACCCACGTCACCAGTTTTGAGGCATCAACAGGGTGTTGCCAATTTACCAGGTCAACGGCGTCAGCGTTATGGGCATTGAGGGCCTCGCGCAACGTGTGGCCGTATCCTGAGGCGGTTTGGTCAATGTACTCGGCATACTCCTCCTCCTTTACGTTTTTGTCCTGCAGTACCTCGCCGTATATAAACAGTGAGTCGGGCATCAACAGCGACAGCCCTTTGGCTGCCTCGCGTCCCGTAGCAACGTCCCAGAAGTTGTTGCGGGTTGAGCGGGCATCAAGCGGGTCGCTGGGCAAACCGATGTGTTTAGCGGTGTCATAGCGGAAACCGCGTGCACCAAGGTTTATCAAATCGTTGACATATTGCAGGTAATAATACTGGAAATCAGGATTCTCGGTGTTGACATCGGGGAGGCCGCCCATCTCGCCGGTGGTACACTCATACCGGTCGTTCCACTTGGTGATGGGTGTGCGCCCGTTGGCGTGATACAGATTCCCGTGTCCGCCCACGGCGTTGTCCAGCCCGGGGAGTACCTTGGTGTCATCCATGGCGGTGTGGTTGGGCAACACGTCCACAATTATTTTAACGCCATACTTCATTGCCGAGTCAGCCATGGCTTTGAAAGCATCGCGGTCGCCGAGCTGATAGTTACCTACCTTCCAGTCAATGGGTTGATAATGATAATACCATTTTCCTTTAACCGAGTCGCCGGGTTGTGAGAAGAGGGCCATCCCGCCGTCCTCACCCACAAGGCAGGTGTTGGCCGGTGAGGTCTGTACGTATGTATATCCGGCCTCGGCAATGTCCTTCATGTTTGCGGCAATGGTGTCAAATGACCATGACCATGCGTGCAGAATAATGTCATTGTTAGCCTTGCTAACACGGGCTTGGGTCGGGAGGGTGATACCGCCGAAAAGCGTGGCGGCCAACATCCCGGCCATCAGGGTTTTAAGTTTCATAGTGTGAGCAACAGAAATAAGTTTTGAAGTTGTAAGGTATGATGAGGGCCGGGACAGAAAACTCCCGGCCCTAAGGTGATTACAGTTATTCCTCGGCAAGAGCCAGTTTCACGGTGAAATGGCGCATGAGGGGAGCCTCCCAGGTTATGCGCACGCCACGTGTAATCTCGTTCTGGCGGTCAAAGACATTCTTCAGCGCGGCAGCAATCACGTCCATGTGGTTGTTGGTGTATGTGCGGCGGGCAATGCACAGGCGCAGGAAGTCCAACCCGTCAAAGCGATTCTCACGGGTGTCGGGGTCGCGGTCGGCAAGGATGTATCCTATTTCGCAGCCACGGATGCCGGCTTCAAGGTACAACTCGATGGCAAGACGTTGGGCCGGGAACTCCTCTTTGGGAATGTTTTTGAGGATGCGGTCAGCATCAATAAACAGGGCGTGCCCGCCAACGGGACGTTGGTAAGGGATGCCGTATTCATCAAGCTTGGCGGCAAGATACTGCACCTGGCGTATGCGTGTCTCAAGCATGTCAAACTCGGTGTTCTCCATCAGGCCAACAGCAAGGGCTGCCATGTCGCGGCCATTCATACCGCCGTAGGTGAGGAACCCCTCAAAGGCGATTCCAAACAGTTTGGCGGCGTCATACCAATCCTCATGGCGCGTGGCAATGAAGCCACCCATGTTCACAAGACCATCCTTTTTGGCAGACATCGTCATACCGTCGGCAAGGGCAAACATCTCACGGCAAATATCCTTGATTGAGAGGTTGGCATATCCTTCCTCACGGGTCTTAATGAAATATGCGTTCTCGGCAAAGCGAGCCGAGTCAAAGATTACACGTTTGTTGTATTTGTCGGCCAAGGCACGCACGCCGCGCAGGTTCTCCATTGACACGGGTTGGCCGCCGGCGGTGTTGTTGGTGACGGTAACAAGGATAAACGGTATTTTGTCCCCGTTTTCTTTCAGGGCCTCCTCAAGGCGCGTAAGGTCAACATTCCCTTTGAAGGGGTATTCAAGCTGGGTGTCCTTAGCCTCTTTGATGGTGAGGTCCAGGGCATGGGCGTGGCGTGACTCAATATGGCCCTTGGTTGTGTCGAAGGGTGAGTTGCCGACAATCAGATGCCCCTCCTTTACCAACGCGCTGAACAGCACATTCTCGGCAGCGCGTCCCTGATGGGTGGGTATCACGTACTCAAAGCCGGTGATGCCGGTGATTACGTTTTTGAGTTCGTACCATGAGCGTGCGCCGGCATAGCTCTCATCGCCGGTCATCATGGCCGCCCATTGGCGGTCACTCATAGCGCCCGTGCCCGAGTCGGTAAGGCAGTCGATATAAACATACTCGGCGGGCAGGGCAAAGAGGTTGTAGTCAGCCTCACGCAGCCACTTCTCACGCTCATCGCGCGTAGACTTTTTCAGTGGCTCAATCATTTTGATTTTCCAAGCTTCAGCAAAAGGTATTTCCATGTTTCTCTTGGAATTGATTTTTTAGAATTTAAGGTTATGTTTTTATGGATGTGTTATCGGTTTTGGCAAAATTACAAATAAGTTTTTTGCAAACCCAAATTTTTTCGTGACACCGGAGTCTTTACCCCCGTAAAATGTTAACTTGGTGCGGAGTGACTATGTCAGGTTTCGAGGAATTTGGAGAGGCGGTCGATGCAACGTTTTTTTTGGTTCTGGCTGGGGTGGACATATAGGTTCATTGTAGTCGCAACGTTTGAGTGACCGAGTATAACGCTTACGGTCTTGTAGTCACACATGCATTCGATACACCGTGTGGCGAAGGTGTGTCGCAAGCCGTGGAATACTATGTGTGGTATTTTGAGGCGACGAAGCAGTCGGGAAAAATATTCGCGGTAGGTGCGCGGCTCTTTGGGAGTGGAGGCGTTGCCTACAACGAAATCCTCAGGCGCGGCTTTCCCTTTAACGCTCCGCAGTGCATCGTACAGTTCACGCCCTATCGGGATCTCGCGGTTTGAACTTTTGGTCTTGGGCGTAGCGATAATCTGCTCGGTATTTTTAGTCTCTATATTGTAAATCCGGCTAAGGGTTTTACTGACAGTGATTGTACGTTGCTTTAGGTCTACATTCATCCATTGCAGAGCGCAAATCTCGCCGATTCGCATACCGGTTGTGAGCGATAAGAGTATGCCGATATTCTGTGATGTCGGTGAGGTGGTGATGTGGCGCATAAGTTTACGATGATGTGCAAGTGTCAGTACCGGCAGACGTACCTTAGCCGTCTCTGTCGGGAAGGCTATCTCCCATTTCTCACCGGGAAAACCATAGTGTTTCTCTCCGTAGCGAATTATTGCTTTGAGCGTGGCGACGATATTCTTTACTGACCTGCGACTCATTCCGGAGGTGAGCTTGTTGATTACGAGGTTCTGTGCCTCCAGTTCTGAGACTGCGGTTGATTTGGAAAAGAGCGGAAGGAGATGGATGTTGAGAATTAGATTGTAGGCACAGAGCGACGAGTGTTTCACGAACTGACGCTTATACTCAATCCATTTTGCGGCGACAGCGGCGAATGTGGGAGTTGATTCCATAAAAAGAGCGGATTAAAATTTAACCCACTCAATATAATGTTGTATGCAAATCTTCAATTCCTTCAGCGGTTGCCCTTGGCGCGGTTGTGGGGCTTGCACAGCATTTGGCAGTTGGAGGCGGTAGTGGCGCCCCCCTTGCTCCACGCCGTTACATGGTCGGCATCCATATCCTTCAGCGGCCAAATGCGGTTGGCATTGGCATCATGGCCAATGGCGCAGTAGGGGCAATTTGACTTCCCTTTCTCCTTGGCCTTAGCGGTTTGTCGGGCGTAGGCCGCTTTGATGGTTGACGGTTCAAAAAACCGTATGTCAAGCAGTTGATATTGGGGATTGTTCGCGGCCTCACTAAGCACAAACTCAAAGACCCCACGCTTGTTGCGCACATTTTCATCAGCCAATAATGTGCTGATGCGCTCGGCTATCTCATCAACACTGAAAGGGGTGTTGACGTAGGTCTCATACAGTCGACCCCACTCAAGGCCACACATCTCTCTCTCAACCATCAAGAATTTTCCCGACACCCAATCAATCACCGTGTTGAAGTATGATGTCAACTCTTCGCAATTCTTGTCGTGGCGGTGGGCACTCATATACTCTTCAACCGTTATGCCCTTTTTTGCCGTCAGCCATTTCAGGGCCGTGGCCAGATAGTCTTGACGCTTGACATCGCCGCGTATGTAGCTGCTCCACTTCATGACGTTCGAGTTTTGCGAGTTGCTGAATATGCGCTTGGCCTCGGTGACAAACTCACCGCTATACACGGCGTTCATCAACTCTTGGTCGTTTAGTGGAATACCCACTATGTTGATAGTTTTGAACCACTCCTTCACCTCGGCCTCCTCGCCGCGGCAAACATAGATTGTTAGGGGAGTGTTGAGGATAAGCTCCTGTTTCTCCTTTGGCAGGCCTGAAAAATATTGCACATTCCCATGCTCATCAGTAATAGCGAATTTCGATGTAAGAAAGCGACCTATCGATGTTATGCGTTGTTGGCCGTCCAACACCTCATATCTGCCATCCTCGGCGGTATTGAAATATATCAGCCCTATCGGGTATTTGTTCAGTATGGATTGTATAACAGCGACATCCCGCTTGCCGTCATTATAAATATAATGCCGCTGGTACTCAGGCTGTATCGTCAGCTTCCCGTCAAGACCAAAGAGGCCTTTCCCCTCAAGTTCGTTGTATGTAAACCCTTTGCAGATGTCTGCCACTGTCCACTCGGTATGTAGTGTTGCGTCCATATTATTGATTCATAAATTGTTTTTATCGCTTATTCGAAATATT
>CAYMNF010000002.1:0-35492 GCA_964391735.1 uncultured Bacteroides sp.
CCTTCCAAGGCAACAAATTAAGGAGTTAAGTTCCCGGGAACTTAACTCCTTAATTTTGATGTTATCTGAGGTTATCCCCCTTACTGTTATTTGGTGGGGTATTTTTGGCGACGGATTGTGTAGAAGCCGTAAGCCGTCACTACCATAAAGCATACTAAGGGTAAGACAAATGACAGATTGACGGCGGGCATTGCACCAACAGTTTTCAGGTCAATTATCATACCTTGCAGCGGGGGCATCAAGGCGCCTCCAACTATTGCCATTACAAGGAAAGCGGCACCCAAGGATGTATCCCGTTCATGGACATTGACAAGCGCGATGCCATAAATGCTCGGGAACATTATTGACATGAAGGCACTGACGGCAACCAGAGAAATCAGTCCGGCCATCCCAACGAGCACTATCGCGCCAAATGTGGCAATGGCTGCACAGAGGCCGAAAATTGCCAAAAGCAGACTCGCACGTATGTACCGCATCAGATAGGTACCGATAAAGCGGAAGGACAGAAACAGCACCATGGCAAGAATGTTGTAATTCTGTGCGGTAGCCTTTGTTATCCCCAGGTTATCAGCATATTGGATTATGAATGTCCAAACCATTATCTGGGCTGCGACATAGAAGACCTGTGTTATCACCCCAAAACAATAGGATTTGTTGTCCCACAGCCGCCGCAGGGTTTCACCTGTTGAGACACGCTTGCCGTGATTGTCGGTGCGAGGCATACGCGTTAGGGCAAATATTATGAACATTACCAACACCACAAGGCCAATAATGACGTATGGGTCACGAATCACCGCCAGATCATGAAGCCGAATATCAGCTTTTTCTGCCGTGCTCAAAGTGGGGAATATAATGTTACCGGCAGCATCACGGGTGTCGCTGATAAGGTTAGGAAGCACAACAAGTGAGGCAACTGCCATGCCTGACAGGGAGCCTATGGGGTTGAATGATTGTGCAAAGTTGAGACGGCGGGTTGAACTCTCTTTGCTTCCCAACGACAAGATATAGGGATTGGCAGTAGTCTCAAGAAATGCCAACCCGAATGTGAGGATGTACAACGAGATGCAAAAGAAAGAGAATTGCTGAAAGGAGGCAGCAGGGATAAAAAGGAATGCGCCGACCGCATAGAGCCCAAGCCCGATAAGGATGCCGGTCTTGTAGCTGTACCGGCGTATGAACAGGGCCGCCGGGACAGCCATGGTTGCATATCCGCCATAGAAAGCGAACTGCACCATTGATGCCTTTGCGGCAGAAATCTCCATAACGGTCTGGAAAGCCGCAACCATGGGATTGGTTATGTCATTGGCAAATCCCCAAAGGGCAAACAGAGCCGTCACCAGAATAAACGGTACAAGATATTTGCGGGGGACAAGCGCGTTCCCTTTTGTTGAGTTTGTGTTATTTCCCATATTTGGTATCAGATTATTCGGGTTATCTCCTCAGGGGATTTGATGGCCCCGGCAGTGACGGCCTGCAGCAGAATATTTCCGGCTGCGGTTGCCTCAACCGGTCCGGTAATAACCTCAAGTCCGGTAGCCTCGGCCGTCAAGCGATTAAGCAGTGTATTTTGGGAGCCCCCGCCCAAGATGCGTAATCTTTTCACCGGCTCAGGTATCAATCGGTTGAGCGAATCAATACCCTTTTTATAGCGCGCCGCCAGGGACTTCAACACACATAGGACATATTGCCCCTGCGTACGGGGTTGCTCAATCCCTTTGTCGCGGCAATACTCGTTTATGGCCGCAAGCATGGAGGCGGGAGAATGAAAACGCGGGTCATCAACATCAATCAGGGCCTCGGTCTCACACTCCTCGGCGAGCTGTATCAGGGTCGGATAATCTGTAGGAAGTCCCTCATTTTCCCATTCACCGACAAGTTGCTGAAGTATCCACATACCTGTGATGTTCTGGAGGAATCGGATTGTGCCCCCTACTCCACCCTCGTTTGAGTATCCGCCCAACCGAGCCTCCTCGGTCAACACCGGGTTGTCAAGCGCAACCCCAAGCAGTGACCAGGTGCCTGAACATAGGTAAGCCGTATGTGTCGCGCCATCGGCAGTAGCGGCATATACGGCACTGGCGGTGTCATGGGAGCCCACGGCAACCACGGGCACATCATAGTCAATACCAATGCGCTCCTTGACCTCGTCAGTCAAATAGCCACGCACCGTGCCCGGCATAATGATTTCACCGAACCACCGCTCAGGGAGTCCCAACCTCTTTATCAGTTCAAAGTTCCATGAACGGGAGAGGGCATCAATCAGCCCGGATGTTGATGCAATTGTATATTCATTGTTGGCACTTCCCGTAAGAAAGTAGCTGAAAAGGTCGGGGGTGAAAAGCAGCCTATTGGCCGACTTGACAAGTTGTGGGTCGGAAAGTGTCAGATCCTTAAGCCGGAAAACCGTGTTAATATCCATAATCTGAATCCCGGCCTCTGCGAAGTGTCGCTGAGGGGTTTCTTCACCGACAAAGAAGCGGCTGACGCTGCCGCTTACGGCATTATCACGATAACACTGCGGAAACCGGATAAGCTGTCCTTGTTCATCAATAAGGCCAAAGTCCACTCCCCAGGTGTCAACGGCCACACTTTCAATATGATAACCGTCCTTGACAGCCTTCCTTAGGCCCTTAAGCATCTCATCATATAGGGCCGGGAAGTTCCAACACAGTCTGCCGTTCTGAAGGACAGGTTTGTTTTCAAAACGGTGCACCTCATCAAGCCTCAGCTCTGAGCCTACCACTGTTCCGGCGACGACCCTGCCGCTTCCGCCACCGAAATCAACCGCGAAGAATGCTTTTTTCATTTGTGACCTTTCCCAAGAAAATACTCCTCAAGGTCATCGATCTCAGCTGCTGTAAGTGGATTGACGTTTGTCCCGTTAAGGACAGCAATGCGGCAACCCATCTCAAAGAACATGGCCCGCTCAAAAGCTTGATCAAAACCAGAGCCACAAACCACCTGTCCGTGCTTCAACAACATAGCCGAGTTATGGTCTGTCAGCGCATCCACAACATGCTTAGCCAACTCAGGCGAGCCGGGACGGAAATACGGAATCACGGGTATTTCGGCCCCTACATGCAAAGCCATCTCAGCTGTGAAGTTCAGGTCTGCGGGGCGTTTCTGCATACAGCACACAGCCGTTGCATATGGGCTCTGGAAGTGCAGAACCACATTAACATCAGTGCGTTTACGCATCACGCCCAAGTGGAACACACTCTCCATTGAGGGTTTTACACCGTTAAGGACCTCGCCGGTAGAGAAGCGGCAAACAGAGACACGGTCGGGGGTCAGCTCGGGGAGCCACGACCCGGTCCCTGAGAGTAACACCTCGTCACAATCGGGTAAGCGCCATGAAAGGTTGCCTGAGCTGCAAACCGTCAACCCGGCATCGCCCACGCGGCGGGCTTGTCTGACAAATTCTTCAATCTGAGCAATTTTTGCCATGAGAATATCCTATGGATGCCCGTGGAGCATTTCCTTGAAGGGAGACACTCCACGGGCAATATTATACCTGAGTGAATTATTTATAAATAGGGCCGTAGTTTTTGCATGCGCGATAGTCTGAGCCCTCCTTGTCCATGCCGAAAGCATTCCAGGCTGACGGGCGGAAGAGGTCATCATCGTCGATATTATGCATACAAACGGGGATACGCAGCATGGAGGCCAGGGTGATAAGGTCCTTGCCGATGTGTCCGTGTGAGATTGCGCCATGATTGGCACCCCAACAGTTCATCACTGAGTAGACATCCTTGAAGCAGGGTCTGTCACAAAGGCGGGGTACAAACCAAGTTGTTGGCCAGGTGGGGTCGGTGCGCTTGTCAAGTATAGCGTTGATTTCCGGGTCAATATCCACGGTCCAACCCTCGGCTATCTGCAGCACGGGACCAAGACCCTTAACCAGGTTGAGACGAGACATGGTGACAGGCATTCCACCCTTTGTCAGGAAGTTTGATGAGAAACCGCCGCCACGGAAGTAGTCCCTGTCAGCGGGATACCAAGTTGTGGCAGCCAGACAAGCCTCGGCATCCTTCTGGGTCATCTCCCATGAAGGTTTCATGCAGGGTTCTCCCTTTTCATCGACACTTGCGCCCGTGGCATCCAGAGTGGTAGCGCCAGAGTTGATGAGGTGGATAATACCGCCGGCAGCTCGGCCTGTGAGCTCTTTCCCGGTGACGCGTTTAACAGCCTCGGGGCTCCAGTAAGTCCTGACATCAGAGAACATCTGACCGCAACCGGTCAAAAGATGCCCGAAGAGCATCGCCACGCCGTTGCAAGCATCGTTCTCGGTGGCGAGGACAAAGGCCTCACGTATGCCGTTCCAGTCAAATGAGGTATTCAACAGCGCCTCGGTAAAGTCGCCGTTGGGTTTCCAGTCAGTCCACTGGCGTTGTCCCTGGAACCCGGCAGCTATGGCGTTATGCCCTAATGCCTCCTCCTTGAAACCCATTTCAAGCAAGCGGGGATTACCCTGCATCAGATCACGCACAATAAGAGTCATCTTGACGATAAACTCCCAGTCATTGTCCTTCTCCTGACGGGTTTTACGTTTTTCGGGACGGTTCTTGAAGTCGTCACCCTCATTTACTTTGCAATACTTTTCGGTCCAAGCCATGGCCTTGGCATATTCGTCATGGTCATAGATACCCTCATCCATGCGCCTGAGGATTTCGGTCTCGTCGACACTCTCGTTGCGCATACCCAAGTATTCCTGGAAGAATTCGGGGCTGACGATTGACCCGGCAATACCCATGCACATGCTGCCGATTGACAGGTAGCTCATTCCGCGCATGCATGCCACAGCGACAGCGCCACGGGCAAACCTCAACAGCTTCTCGGCGACATCAGCGGGAATGGAATTGTCATCAAGGTCCTGAACGTTATGGCCATAGATGCCGAAAGCCGGCAGCCCCTTCTGTGCATGTGCAGCCAAAACTGCGGCAAGATACACAGCGCCGGGGCGCTCAGTGCCGTTGAAGCCCCAAACGGCCTTGGGCCAATAGGGATTCATATCCATTGTCTCGGAGCCGTAGCACCAGCATGATGTAACGGAGATGGTTGCACCCACACCCTCGCGCTCAAATTTTTCGGCAGCGGCAGCAGCTTCTGCAACGCGACCGATTGTGCCGTCGGCAATTACGCACTGAACGGCAGTGCCGTCGGGGTAACGCAGATTTGAGGTGATTAGCTCAGCAACAGCTTTGGCTAAGGCCATGGTCTTTTCTTCGAGAGACTCTCGCACACCACCCTGCCGACCGTCAATCGTCGGGCGTATTCCAATTTTGGGATAATTCTTCATGGTATTTGGTTAAATGTTTCTTCTTGGTTATTGAGAAGGGTGAAAAAGGGTTACTTTCTGCAAAGTTAATAAATTATATGATTCGCGATTTTATAAAAGTGCTTCGGTTTATGGAAAAATGATTAGTTTTGTAGAGAAAATATTTAACCATAAGCTAATACCCATTCGATGATATCATTTACAATAGCTCTTGTGCTGCTTATAGCGGGCTACCTGGTGTACGGCCTTTTTGTGACCAAGGTATTCGGCCAGGACCCCAAACGCCCCACCCCGGTTCAAACTCTTGCCGACGGTGTAGACTTTGTTGAGCTCCCCACGTGGAAAATCTTCCTGATACAATTTCTGAACATAGCGGGCCTGGGCCCGATTTTCGGTGCCATAATGGGTGTAATGTATGGGCCCGCGGCTTTCTTATGGATAGTTTTGGGGAGTATCTTTGCCGGGGGTGTGCATGATTATCTCTCGGGGATGCTGTCTCTGCGTAACAAAGGTGCCTCGCTCCCTGAAATAGTGGGTAGCCAGCTCGGCAATGGGCTCAAAAACACCATGCGCGTTTTTGCACTGTTGCTCTTGGTGTTGGTGGGAGCGGTATTCGTATATAACCCGGCTGATCTTTTGGCGATGCTGACCCCGGCTCACCTTAACCGCACGTTTTGGATTGTGGTGATTTTCAGCTATTATGTTTTGGCGACGATGCTACCTATCGACAAGTTGATAGGGAAACTCTATCCCATATTCGGCTTCGCGCTGCTGTTCATGGCAGCCGGAATCCTTGTGGCTCTCTATGTCCATTGGGGGCAGATGCCTGAGATTTGGTCAGAGTTTTATAATCACAAGGCTGACCCGGAGGCAAATCCCATCTTCCCGATGATGTTTGTGTCAATAGCATGCGGAGCTATCTCAGGTTTCCATGCCACACAAAGCCCGCTGATGGCCCGTTGCCTGAAGAATGAAAAATACGGACGTCCGGTCTTCTACGGAGCGATGATAACCGAGGGTGTTGTCGCGCTGATTTGGGCGGCAGCAGCGATAGCTTTTACCGGCGGTTATGACGGTCTGCAAAGTTTTTTGGGTGACGGCTCTCCCTCAATATTAGTGAACGACGTCTCAAAAGGGTGGCTCGGCACCGCCGGTGGCATATTGGCAATTTTGGGTGTTGTTGCGGCGCCTATCACTTCAGGCGACACGGCCTTGCGTTCGGCTCGCCTTATCGCCTCAGACTTCATGGGGGTGCGCCAACAAAAAATACTGAGCCGACTGATGATTTCAGCCCCTATTTTTCTTCTTTGCTTCTTTGTGATGCTTATGCCGTATGATGTTCTGTGGCGTTACTTTGCTTGGAGCAATCAAGTATTGGCAGTGTTTGCACTCTGGACTGCTGCTGTTTGGCTTGGAAGGCACCGCAAGGCCTACATCATTGCCCTGATACCGGCACTGTTTATGACCTCAGTTACGGTTACTTACATTTTCTTCGCGCCTGAGGGTTTTAATCTTGTCTTCGAGCCTTTGTTCGGATTCACAATGGATTACCCGGCAGCCGTTGCAATGGGCATAGGTGTTTCAACGCTTTTCCTTGTTCTTTTTGCCCGGTTCATGAAGGCTTCCCGACAATTGCCGAACATTGACCTTGAGACGGCATAATAAGCCGGGACTTCCTTATTTGTATCGGGCTCTGAGTCTTTCCCATTCCTCCCGGGTAATGGGCAGGACGGTTCCGTGCCGGGGATTGAAGTCCTTAATAAACTCCCCGGGGGTGCTGAAGTGCATCAGGTCGTTGCTGCGCAGATACTCATACCCGCCATCGTGGTACACGTCATACATCAATACGTATCCTGTGCCATCGTTCAGTTTGAATATGCCTGAACCCTCAACGGCCGGAGACCCCTCATACGGGTCGACATAAGCGTCAACCTCAGTCCAAGGACCGGACAAGGAGGTAGAAAGTGCCTGGCGGATACCGTTTTTGAGTCCGTTTTCAGTTGAGCCTTTGTAGAATAAATGGTATTGTCCTTCTTTGAGAATGATATCACTGTCAATGCAGCCCTCAGGGGTGCTGAACAACAGCTCAGGCTCAGAGATAAAACCTGTAAAATCATCATTGGCGTAGGCGCGATATGTCTGCAAACGTTCATCGTCACCGGCGCGCCGCAGCGAGAAATAAACCATATAACTCTGCCTTTCAGGATCATAGATAGTCTGCGGGGCCCAGACCCAATAAGCGTCGGCAAAATGTTCGGGAAACGCTTTGCTGAGGTTAATGACGCTTGAACTCCAGTTTATCAAGTCACGCGACCGCATCATCACTATACCCGGGTTGGGCGCATTCCATCCATCACGCGCGGTATTCATATCGGTTGCAACCATAAGGAACTCCTCGCCGTTCTCAGCCCTCAGTATGTGCGGGTCACGCACTCCACCCGTGTCGCTGATGGTATCGGAGTCAATAACCGGTTGATTGCCGTTTAATGCCCTCCACCGTACTGCGTCCTCGCTTAGTGCATAACGGATATGCTCCTGACGACCGGAATCTCCGGTACCCTCAAAGTACACAAAAAGATAGCCTGACATGTCCTCCGCTAAAACCTTTTCCCCACTTAGGAAACAGGTTATTAAACAGAGATAGGTACAGAAACACCGCATAAAGGATGGTATCACCGGGCAAGATTGAGGTTGAAAGACAATCCGAAAGAGGTGTTGGTTGTAGGATAGGCCGTGGATGACACCAATGGGGTGTTGATTTGGTGATCAAAGAACGCCCCGAGGGTCAATCGCTTGCTGAGGATATAGTTTGCAGCAACGTTAATAGTGATGGTGCGTGTACCGGAGGTAGCCTGGGTGTATGCGCTCTCTATTTTACGTATTAAGGCGGTGGACTCAGAGTAGTTGAAGTCGGCGTTGATGGTGAGGTCATTGCTTACACCACGCTGGCTACCCTTCATCTTCAAGAAGGTATTGAATCCGACAATCTTGTATCCCACACCGGCAGTGATGCCACGCTGGTTGGCTTCAACAACCTGACCGGCAGAGGTGTTGAGGGTGAGTGTGCGTGCGTCACGATACTCAGCACTGATAGTCATGTCGTTGTAGAGGGTAACAGCGGCACCGATAAGGGGGGCAAACTTCTCGGTAATGGCAACCGATGCAATATTGTACGGGCTTGAGGGGACGGGCACTCCTGCTATCTCGTCGTATGTAAAGCCCAAGTCGCTACCGTCAGCCGAGATCCAGTTAAGATAACTTGAATATGATCCGACAGAATATGTGCATTGATAAGCGTGGGTAAGAGTGAAAGCCTTGAATACCTCTGACAGACTACCAAGGCGGATAAACCCGTCATAGGTCACTTTCCAGTTAGGCAATACGTACCTGAATGAGGGGAAGGGATTGAGGTATTGAGTTGAAGCATCCGTGCCGGTGTAGGCAGCCAGGAAGGCCGGTATAAGCACGTCGCTTGAGGTCGGAGACATTCCGCTGATTGATGTGCTGAAAGGATGCCCGGCGTTGACATTTCCCTCCATGAAGCCTGTTGTGGGATAGTTGAGCCCGCGATATTGCTGCTGAACCCTGTCGGTAATAACGGGTATGTATTCAAGGAACTTGTTGAAGGCCTCAGAGTTGTAACCGTCCTGAGCTTTTCCACCGCCACGCAAGGCAGTCTTTATTGCAACATGCGTTTTGGTGTATGACCCTGACAGCGATGTGGGCATATCAGCATACATAAACTGTACCTGGCTTGAGCGGTTGTCGGTGCGGTTAGCGTTCAGCGTAATCTTGAGTCCGCGTATAGGCTCAAGTGTTAGCTCAAGGTTCAGCTCATTGGTCTTGGAGAACAAAGCCGGTGATGACTGGCCGTCATCGGTCAGGAGCCATCCGCGGTCAAGGGCCTTATTTATATATTCCTGTCCGGTGAAACCAAAAGCGAAGTCCAGACCGGGAGACATAGGACCGTAACCGGTCGATTGGCCGAAGATGTTACCGATATCGTTGCGGAACAACGGCAAGGTCAGCGAGCGTGTTTGACGGAACCGTGCGCTGAGGTTGCGCGGAGACATCACTAAACGGGTGGCATATTCGCCAATTTCACGCCATACCGACTTTTCATCCTTTAGGGATTCCACCACAAGCAGTTTAATCTTTTTGTCGCTTTGGGTTAGCACCTCAATGGTGTTGGCATCCTTGATGCGTGTCTTGATGGGCATGGCTGTGCTGTCAGCAGCGTCCAGTGCCGACACCTTAACCTTTTTTGTCCTCAAGTTGTGCTTGACAACCGTCAGGGTATCAGGCTGCAATGATATGATCTTCTCAAATCGGCGAGCCTTTTTGTTCTCCTCGGTAGCCTCCTTTTTGCCTCCCTTTTTGTTGTCCTTGCCATTCTTTTTGTCATTCCGGTTATTTCGCGCGGGAGCCTTGCTGTTTGCGAAACGCTTGTCGACATCCTTCACAAACGGAATCTTCTTGTACAAGCTCTCAAAGTTGAAGCGTCCGTCAATATTCCAGCTTGACTGATTGGCAATTGAATTACCGGTTGAAACGCCTTCAATCTCGGCACCTCGAGCCCAGTTGTAAGTGGCGTTGTATGTGACGTTTGCCGTGAGGAAATCCAAAACGGGGATACGGCTGAAGGGAGCCTTGTATGAGGCATTGAACGTCTGGTTATAATTCCAGGGCGTACCCATTGACATGATGGATGACCACACGGTATCTTTCCACTCCTTGTACTTGTCGGGGAAGAGTTTTTTGTTGACAGCGCCCATAGTCTCCTCAATACGTGCTGAGGTGTTGCTCTGGAAAGACAATGACAGGGTCTTTGTCAGGTTCCAAGTTAGTGCAAACTGGCGGTCCCACAGGAAGTTCTTTGACACGGAGACGGGCAACTGGAAGTCAACATCCGTCTCTGAACGCTCCTGTTGCTCATAGTAATACCTTGACATGTTTGTCTGGAAAGAGAGATTGTTGGGTAACCAATTCAGCTCCCAGTCCTTGAAGAACTTGAGGTTCTTGTTCTTGGTATTCAGCCAACCGAAAGGCTTCAATCCCTTGATAAACGGAGAGTATGAGTATTGCAGCGAGCCGCGATAATCATTTATATACTCATATTGCGTGGTAGGATTAGTACGGTTTTGTTTGTTGAACGAGAAGTTTAGGGTGAAGTTTGAGGGGTCCCAAGGCATAGGCCTCTTACTTTTGACACCGAAGTTAAGGCCTGAGATTGAGAACGACTTGGTGACATTCCTCTCAACGGCGTACCCTGAGATTGAATCCCTTTCTTGCTTGTTGGCGCACGCGTCGAGGGCATCCTTCAGTTTGACATCCTGGTCCAGAGGATTGTATTTGGGGGTAATCTTCTCGTTGGTGTAGCTATAGTAAATGGGAGCCTTCAGCTTAGCTTTTTCGGGGAGGAAACGGCCGGCGTCAATCTGGAAGGCGACATTATACTGCTCATAGTCATCCATACGCCTTTGAGCCAACGATTGGTCCACCGAGCCAAATCCGGCAGTCTCCTTGTGGGCAGCCAGGTTAACGGTAGCGATATCACTGACACCCAAGGTGGCATTGGCCTTAACGGCCCAACCGCCCTCGCTGTTGAAGTCGGTAACCTTTAGTTCATTGAGCCAGACAACAGCATCCTTGGTGGTGGAGGAGTTGTTACGCACACCCACAAGTAGAACCCTGACATCGCTAAGTGAGGGGTTACCCACAACAGATATGATGTTACGTTCATTGTCAGGGTCCCGTTCACTGAAACGTGCGGCATATCCCACACCCGGGATACCTTCAGACTTGGCATGATTGCGTGATGTCTTTACATCAACCAGGTTTTGCAGTTTGAAGTTGAAGTAGTTATCAGCGGGCCATACCTCATATCGCATAGCCGGTGAGTCGCCATTATAGTGCCCCGGAGGCGTAAGGGTAAGGGGCACCTCATACTCATAGTAATTGTTCTTGACATCACTACCCAGACGCATAAATACTGACATCTCGCCCGAGCGCAGATGGGTGGGATTGTCAATAAGCGCCTCGCCGTGTACCCACATCTGCATACGCTCATAATTACGCAGGTCAAGACGGGTATCCTTGTATGCGCCACGTGCATCACCGGCTTGTATGCCGGTAACCTTCAACTGCATGGACTGCTCGTTAAGCTGAGTAATCTGAGCCTGTCCCGGGTCGGTGATACGCGTAACGCCGGGAGGAAGGATGTAGTTAACCGGCTCACGTGAGGTGTTTTCCTCAATATTAACCACCGACATATCCAGTTCACCCTCAGCGGGGGCATCGCCACGGTTATTCAGGTTAAAGTCGTATGAACGCCACTCGCCGCGAACCAACTCAAGGGTGGCAAAACGCAGGTGAGTAACAGACCTGAAGCCGGTCATAAACATGCGGGCAAAGCGAATGGTGGTGAAGTCGCGTATGTTTCCGACAATCTTTTCGTAGGCTGACAAGGGTATCTTGAACTGATACCACTCGGCCTCCTGGGGCTTGCCGTCGCGGCCGACGATTACCGACGTCTGCTTGTCTGAAATGAAGTTCTTGCCGACAACAAGGTCTTCAGGGCGAATTGACACCTTGTATTGGAAATAGCGCTCATACTCATTGAGGGTGTTATCCTGGTTAACATCCTCGACATCAGGCAACGCACGGCTGCTCTGATACAAGGGCTCAGGCGCATCCTCGGGAGAGAGTGAGTTGCCCTCGACGCCATTATAGCGTTTGTAACGCGCCAACACGCCAAGTCGCTCATCGTCATAATCATAGCCACGGAAGAAATGATAGTTATCACCGGCGGGGTCATTCAGGGGTGAGAATTTATCATTTTCCATACGCTCAATGGCATCGGGAGCCAACTTCGCGCGCAAGGCATCGACATACTCCTTGTATGAGCTGAAGGTAAACTCCTCCTCGTTGGGTAGTCCGTCAAGACCCACATCCTGCACAAGGCGCGCCCCTGTGTTATTGTCAAAGGCATAGTTAAGGGAGGTCTGTGATGAAACGCGTCCCCAATTTGTAGATTTCAAAAACTGGTCGTTGCCATCGTATGGAATACCGTTCTCATAGCTTTTGAGACCATCCTTCAGTACATCCTCAGAGATTTCACCGAAGTTGAAGTAAAGGTCACCACCCTCAAGATTGGGATTCTCAGGGTCAAGGAACGGATTCATCAACCAGAACTGCACATACTCGATATTTGACTGCTCAAAATTGGTATTATCCATTTTGCGCATGATACCTCCCCAACGTTTTTCAGGGTAAAGCAGGTTGCCTTGGTCATCGATATTTTCGGCATCAAGGTTATACGGGCCGCGCTCGGTAGGATAGAATGACAAGTTGAGGGTCTGTATGGTTGAGGACTCTCCGTATCCAACCTGACGCCCGGGGAAAATCTCTCGCGTCTTTACCTCACGCACATAGGGGTTTGAAAGCTGCGTGAGGTCACTGCGCAGGTAGCCCGGAGCCAACGAAGAGTTGCGGTCGGTAAACATGCGGTCAATGTAATACCAGTTCAGCAAGGCGCGGTTTTTACCGTAATCCACATTGTCGCTGAGCTGGGCCTCGGGGAACAGGGCATCAGCCCCGGCCTCGTATGGTGTTGAACTCAGGAACCATGAATAGGGGTTGCGCAGGTCAATACCTGACTGTGAGGTCTCAAAGTCGTCAATATATGAACTGCCCTTGTTTGAACCGACTTTCTGCTTATGCGGGATAAGTTGGGCAAACTCACCCTTCACAGAGAGGGTTGAGGGGGCAGTGGCCGTGACGGTGGGGATTTTGTTCAACAGATTGTTGAGCCACAGGAACTGGGTGTTGTAGTTGAAGTTCAGTCCCCAGATGGTGTTGTTGACAACCTCATCACCGATAGCCACTTTTTCAATCAGAGCTTTCTCAGAGAAGTGCATCACCGTGGCCCCGATGTTGAAGTCTTTGTTGAACTTGTAATTCAGGTCCAGGCCCAATAGTGTCTTACGCTGCGTAGAGAACATACTCTGGTTTTCAAGCGTGACGGATACAGCCTGCCCTGAGTCAATAATTGACTGGTTGGTGATGGTGACAATACCCATGGCATAATCCACGGTGTAGTCGCTGTTCTCGGTGAGGGTAACACCGCCTGCTGTTACTATTACCGAACCGCGGGGAACATTCATTGCATCCAGACGTATCTGTGCGCCATTTGATGCCTGATACTTACCGGTAAGGACAAATTTGTTTTTGTCAGCAAACTGCTTTGCTACAGTCAACGTGCTGTCATAAAGCTCTTTGTAGACAAATTGAGCGGCCAATGCCGGGTCACCGATAGCTTTCTCGAGGTGGCGACCAAAAGGCTCTACAACCGGGAAGATGATTTTGCCCGTTGAGGATATTACGGTGTACCCCTCGATGAAATCAAAGAAACCGTCAGGGTTAGAAGCCTGGTTTGAGTCGATACGGTCCAGATTCATCACCTGCAACAAGGTTTTATTGGCGATGTTGGGACAGGGTAGATAACTGATTTCAGTACCGGTGGTATCGCTGAGGTACTTGATGTTGAGCCTGAAATTATTTTTCTGTAACTGGTATGCACCCAATGAGTATACATTCTTCATCATCAGCTTCCACACGGGGAAGAGCGGATTGATGGTGGTGCTACGCAGCATTTTGGTATAGATGTTCTGGCTGGTAGTGGTGATGTCGCTTGAGAACTCGCCGACTTGATAGGCCTTGCCGTTCCATGTGTATTCATATGCAACGGAGAGGACCTCGTCGCTGTTCAGGGCCGTCTTCAACGAGATATAACCCAAAGCGGCGTTGAGGGTATACTCGCTTGAGGTAAGCAAGCGTGCGCTCTCCACCTTTTCATAGTCTTTTCCTCCCTCAATGCCATATACCTTAAGGGGCTCCAGGGCTTGGGTCACTTTTGAGATGTCACGGGCATCGGGGTATTCCTGTTTTAAGACCGTCAAGAGGTCATTGCTCATGTTAGAAGGCACCGGTGGGTCTAGGTAACCGATCCAGTGGTTGCTGGTCTTTACGGTGCTCTCACCCAGGTCGGCAAACGCCACAAGGTTGCGGCTCTGGTTATATGAACTTTGCTTGTTGGTGACCCAGACCTCGATGCGGGTAATGTTGATGCCTGAGTTTACATAGGGTAGCTTTGAGGCCCATTCATCGTAATGTTCGCGAAAGTATTGCGAGAGGAAGAAGTGCCTGTTTTGGTCGTAGTCAGCAGCAGACACGCTGTATTCAGTGGTCTGGGCACCACCACGCGTACTCACCGAACGGCTCTCACTGTTTTGCTGACTGAGGAGAACGGTTGCTGTGAGTTTGCCGAACTGCAAGGTACTCTTAAGACCGAACAGTGCCGTTGAACCGCGTATAAGGGATGACCCGGTGGTCATTGACACATTACCGGCCTCAATGTTTTTTATAATATCATCTTCACCTCCCTCGTATGCCAACTTCAGGTTTTTTGAGTCAAAGTCAAAGGTGGCATCGGTATTGTACGTCATGTTGAACTTAAGGCGGTCACCAACCGATGCATTGATAGTTGCCTGTATGCGCTGGTCAAAGTCAAAGAAGGTATGGCGACGACTGTTCAGTGACAATGCCGGGTTGTCGGTCTTGTTGCTGGTAACACCGGTCTTGATCTGTACAGTACCCTGGGTCTTTAACCGCACACCACCGGGGCCAAAAATCTTCTCGAGGGGGCCCAGGGCAAAATTCATATCAAAGATGTTGAAGGCCTCCTTGTCGGTACCGGCAACCTGCTCGGCATTGCGCTGGCGGTAATAGTTTACCATGTTTTGGCGCATCTGCCAGTTGTTATATTGCTCGGCACTCAACACAAAGGGTGTTGATACATCCATGTCCCCGACCTTGGTGCGGATAACATAGCACCCGGTCTGCGGGTCAAACTCGGCAACGGTTTTAATGTTGGAAGGGGACGCAAGGTCGTAAGCGAACTCATCCATCATCAGTTCCTCATACCCCGGGGGAATAGTGTTTTGGGTAGGGAACATAATGGAATCGGCGGGCGGGACCGGGACCGGCATGGGAGGTGCCGGCACCTGGAATCCGGGGGTAAGGAACTGTCCCCCATAGGCTCCCGGTGAGGGGCTTTGAGCACGCGCGGCAAAGACAGCGACAAAGGCCACGACAGCCACGGGGGCCATCGCTGCCATCCAAAGGGTTATCTTCCGTATTCGGCTCGCGAGGGTGCTCATTGCAGAATATCCGCAGAAACCCTGAATTTTAAAGAAGCGGTAGCGTACGCTTTATGGCTGCTTCGGCACGCAGCCCCGGGTCAGCTTTAAATACCTCGGTCAAAACTTTTTGCGAGTGTTGACGCTGAAAGCCCAAAGCAACCAACGCCGCCAAAGCCTCTTCAAAAGCCTCAGGATTTGATACGGGTTGATGTATTAACGTATCATCCTTCGGTTTTATTTTATCGCGCAACTCCACTATTATTCTTTGTGCCGTTTTTATGCCGATTCCCTTCACTGATTTCAGGCGTTTGTCATCACCATTGACCAACACACCCTCAAGCTCGGGAGGGGTTAATGCCGACAAGATAACACGAGCCGTATTTGCGCCCACCCCTGAGACACCAATCAGCAGCCTGAAGAGTTCCCGCTCACGCCGGTCGGCGAACCCGAACAGAAGGTGGGTATCCTCACGTATAACCTCATGCACGAACAGTCGGGCGCAGGCCTTTTCGCCGCCACGGCTCAAAACGTCGCATGTGGTTAGTGAAATGTTGAGGATATACCCCACCCCGGCAGTTTCAATTACGGCCTCAGTGGGTTGTAATTCGGTTAACTCTCCTTTTATATATTCAATCATTATCCAATACGTTTTTTTTCAAAGAAGCAAGCAAGCGTCCCCATAACTGAGAAAACGGTAACGCGGGTCGGCCAACGCAAAATCGTAGAGATCTCGCCACTGATTACCCCCTCCGATAAAAGCTGATACTAACAGAAGCAGTGTTGAGCGTGGCTGATGAAAATTGGTAATCATTCCATCCACGACCCGGTAGCGGTACCCGGGGGCTATCATCAGACGCGTTGATGCGGTGAGATGCGGCGCGTCCCCCATCTGCTGCAACAGTGCCTCCATAGCCTCAGCTCTTGTGGGCATAGGGCCCTCAGAATATGGTGCCCACTGTGGCAGGGTGTCCTCATAACAGCCATTCAGGGCCAGACATCCCAAGTGATAAAGGCTCTCCAGGGTTCGCACTGAGGTTGTACCAACGGCTATAATTTTCTTGGAGGTTGTGGCAAGCTCCTTAATAAGTTCGCGCGACACGACAATAGCCTCGCTATGCATGGCATGCTCACCAATGGTATCACTCTTCACCGGTTGGAAGGTGCCTGCGCCCACATGCAGCGTAACCTTTCGTTGCTCAATTCCTTTCTCGGCAAGTGCCTTCAGTACCCTCTCGGTGAAATGCAGGCCGGCTGTCGGGGCCGCTACAGAACCGTCAAAACGGCTGAACACGGTTTGATAATCCACGCTATCACTCTCCTCACCCGGGCGATTAAGATATGGCGGGATAGGTATCTCCCCGGCTGCCTCCATCACCTGAGCTAATGTCAACTCAGGGTTGTCCCAACTCAGGCGCACTGTTGACGATGCGCCGAAGTTTGCAACCCGGTCGGCACGCAGAGTGCAGTTCAATGACGGGACCTCAAGAAAAAGCGGGCCCTGTTTCCAGCGCTTGGAGTTACCCACCAGGCAGGTCCATTCAACGGGCCCCTTTGAGGCGAAACATACGGCGTAATCAGCGGGATTGGAGGGTTCAAGACAAAAGACCTCAATATGCGCCCCACCCTCCCCGGGCTTGTGCATACGCAGCCTGGCGTTTACAACCCTTGTATCATTGGCAATCAACAGGGAGTCCTCAGGCAACAAGTCCGGCAGGTCGGTAAACCGATAAGTGTCCGGCTCGCCATCCTTGCCTCGCCTCAGTAACAGGCATGCATCACGAGGCTCAACAGGATGTTGGGCTATACGCTCATCGGGCAGAGGGTAATCAAAGTCATCAACTGTGATCTTTGAGACCCTCTCCCTCAGGTTTTCATCATTCAAGGCCATACTCTCGGATTTTTCTATACAAAGTCCTTTCAGAAATATTAAGCTCAACGGCCGTGGCCTTTCGGCGCCCGTCATTTCTCTCAAGGGCTTTCCTGATGGTTTCGCGCTCGGTATCCTCAAGAGTCGGTACTGTTTGCCAACCGTCCTGCTGCGTCTCGGGTGACTTATAGGGCACCAAAGCCTTCACGGGTGATGGAGCCGGGGGGGTATCCGGGGTCTCTCTCAGGTGTTGCACTTTAGCCTTGAGGTCGGTTATCTCATGCCGCAAGCTCATTATCATAGAGAAAAGGGCCTCACGCTCGGCATCATAGCTATGATGCGCTCCCGAGCCTTCGCTACACACCGGGGTGCTGTTAAGGCCCGTCAAATATGGGGAAACGTCGCTTTGACTGATATTTTTCCCGGCTTTGAAGAGAGCCAATTGCTCAACAACGTTCTTCAGCTGACGCACATTTCCGGGCCAACGATACTGTCTTAACAGTTGGTCGGCCGCCTCGCTCAGGCTGATGCGCGGTGTGTGATATTTTTCGGCAAAATCCTCAGCGAACTTTTCGGCAAGCATTATAATGTCGTTGCCACGGTCCCTCAACGGCGGCACATATATTCCCACAGTTGAGAGTCGATAATAAAGGTCCTCACGAAACCGGCCCTCGGCCACCGCCTTTTCCATATCAACGTTTGTGGCGGCCACAATGCGTACATTGGATTTCATGACCTGTGAAGAGCCTACCCGCATATACTCGCCGGTCTCCAACACCCTCAATAGACGGGCCTGGGTTGTAAGGGGTAATTCTGCAACCTCATCAAGGAAGATAGTCCCACCATTGGCCTCCTCAAAATATCCCTTTCTGGTAGCCACAGCGCCGGTGAATGCCCCCTTCTCGTGCCCGAAAAGCTCTGAATCAATAGTGCCCTCAGGGATAGCGCCACAGTTAACAGCTATGTATGTGGCGTGCTTGCGGGGTGAGTTGCGGTGAATGATTTTCGGGAAAAACTCTTTGCCGGTACCACTTTCGCCGGTAACGAGCACCGATAGGTCAATCGGGGCCACGCGCAAGGCACGCTGGATAGCCTCCATCAGCGCGGGGGCACTACCCACGATGCCGAGACTTTGCTTGGCCTGTTTGACCTCAGCCGGTATTTGTGAAATGGGAAAATCCATTGCTTCAACGTTTTACTTGTGTCTTAACGCGTATGTGCGTTCCTTAAGCCACCGACCGAACTCCTCGACTGAGGATTGATGTTGGGCCTGCTCTTCAGGGCTGATGGGGTCCCCGATGGTTATCACCATGGTTTTATGCATCTTGTTAAAGACCTCTGCGGGCAACCTCAGTGTTCGCAACTTCCAACTGATGATGCCCAGAATATTAAAGAACAGTGAGTTGTGGCCCTGAAAGAAGATAGGGATTACAGGCACCTTGGCCTTCTCAATGATACGCATTACCGAGGGTTGCCAATCTCGGTCCTCCAGGCGAAGGTGACGGTTGACCTTAGAAATAGCCCCGGCGGGGAAAAAACCCAACGGCTCGCCTTGCTTCAGTTGCCTGATGCAATCCATTATCCCCTTGCGTGACACGGCTTGTTTGGCGGGGTCATCGCTGGCCAAGGCATCAACGGCAATGAAATATTGCCGCATACCGGTTATCTGGTTCAGTATCATGTTTACCATAACCTTAAAGGTGGGGCGATAACGCGCAATCAGCCATGTCAACATAATACCCTCAATAGCGCCAAAAGGATGATTGCTGACGGTGATAAAAGCGCCCTCGGGAAGGTGGTCAAGCACCTGCTCGTTCTCAACCACCACCTTTACATCCAGGTCTTTCAACATCCCGGCGGGGACCTCTACTCCCTCCTTAAAACAGCTGCGGGAGTGCAACCAATTCACCTTGTCGATACTGAAAAGCTTCATGACACCTTTCAGCAACTTGGGATGCTTCTTCAGGGAAGGCAAAAAACCGGTAATGTCATCGGCCGACAAAACATCCGCCTTAATCTCGTATTTCTCTTCCATTTTTTACATCGTCAATGAAGGTGAATGTGTCGGCATCCGGCAGGGCCGGGAAATGCTCACGAAACTTTGTCATCCTTTCATAATCAAGCTCAGCTGTCACAATCCCCGAGTTGTCTGTCTGGTGAATCTCCTTGCCGGTATGGCTAACAATCAGAGACATGCCGGGATGGTATTCACCGAACTCATCGGCACCGGTGCGGTTGGCACCCACCACATAAGCCTGATTTTCAATAGCCCTGCCAATGACCAAATGTTTAAAGGCATAATGCCTTGCTCCACCCCAGTTTGCAGGACAAATCAGTACATCATACCTGCCACCGGTATTGCGGCACCATGCGGGGAAGCGCAGGTCATAACACACTATCAGCCTGATGTTCCATCCACGGAAACGGATTGTGGGACAAATCTTATCCCCGGCGGTGATGATTGAAGCTTCACGTGAGGGGGTGAACAGGTGATGTTTGTCATAAAACGTAACATCTCCACCCGGCTCTATAAAGAATGCGCGATTGAAGATTTCGTTTCCCTTAACGTCATTTTTAGCGATGAATGAGCCGGCGATGGCACACCCGTGTTTTGCCGCCAAGCGGGTCAGGGCCGACATAGTTATACCGTTGCCGGTCTCCGCGACCTGACGCATAGCCTCGGGATTATTGACATAACCGGTTGAGAACAACTCGGGGAGCACGGCGATATCGGTCCCGGGGGGTAACTTCTCAATCATCCCCTCCACGGCCCGAAGGTTTTTCTCAGGTTCAAGGGGCTCAATGGCCAAAGGCAGTATTGCTACTTTAAGATTCATTCAGCTGAAAATTTGTCAGGGTTTACGCCCTTGAAATTTCGGTAGTATTTTTTTATGGCAAGTATGTCGGCATCAACATCACCTGACGGTGTGAAGGTGTCCTTGATAATTATTCTCTTGTTCTCGGCATCAATGACCCCGAGGACAATCTTTGCCCCGGCAAGCCGGGCGATGTGCAGGAAACCGGAATGCCAGCGCGAAGTGCGCTTGCGGGTTCCCTCGGGGGTAATGGCTATCGTCAACTGAGCGGACTCATTAAACCGCTCCACCACCTGGGCTGTAACCGAGCCACCGCGTCCATTGCGGTCAACAGGGATTCCCCCCATGGCCCGGAAACAGATTCCCAAGGGGAAAAAGAACCATGAGGATTTCATTAAAAAACCGGCCTTGCGCCCAACGGAGGCGTATGCGAGTTTTCCCAGCACAAAATCCCAATTGGAAGTATGCGGGGCAACACATATTATGCACTTTTTATAGTCCGGAACCGTAATTTCAACCTTCCAGCCGAACCATCGCAACAGTGCTGATGCCAATCCCACAGCCTGTGTCAGTCTTTGCGCTCGGGCAGGGCGCGGTTCATCTCGCCTACAATGGCTTTAACGCGCTCGTTAAAGTCCTTCAGCAATGATGCAAACGCTTTTTTGTTAAATGCTGTACGTGCCTTATTGTATTCCTGACGGCTTGCAAAGTCTCCGGGTTTACGGTCAAAATGCACATTAACCCTTGAGAGAGCCTCGGTTTGCAAAGCGGCAATTTCACGTATGCAGTTGTTCAATGCCTCGGCATCGGCACCATTGATGAAGGCACGGGCAACCAGACACTCGGCGGCCATGTCGCCACATACAAAAGCTATACGTTTCTTCAGGTTTCTACGGTTTGTCATATAGTGATTATTTTGGTTTTTATATATTGTCAAGCAAACGTTTACGCAATTCCCGATAACCGGGACGCATGCGCTCGGGCACCCGTGCAGCTTCAATAACGGGAGGAGTGATTTCTATCCCGAGCTTTTTAAACTGTTCAGCCTCCTTTCGCGGGTCGGCGGTGGCGAGGGTTACAACACTTTCATCGGGGGTGGCGAGAGCCCTGACGGCGCATAAGGCTGCCGCGGTAGCTGAATCCACCGTGTTGCCCGAGGAGTGCATCTCAAGCAGCATCTGTTTTATCTCCTCATCAGTGCTTGACCGCGTAACAATCTCTTTTGAGATATCCCGGGGGTGATCCCGGTAGAGGTATTTCAACCGTGGGATATTTGAGGGCCTGCCTACATCGATTGCCGGGGCTATGGTTTCAATGGTAGGGCCGGCCGGCACGCCTTCTCCACGAAGCATATATTTGAGGCCGTTATTGGTGTTGCAACCCACGATAAATCTCTTGATGGGAACGCCCATCTGTTTAGCCAATATACCGGCCGCAAGGTTGGCAAGATTACCACCCGGCAATGCTACCGTGATGGGACGTTTCTCACCCCCGGCCCTCATCAATGAGTATGCGTGGAAGTAGTAGAACACATGGGGCAAAAAGCGTGCGAGACTTTGCGAGGTCCCGGAAGTCATAACCATGCGTTCATTCAGTTCCGTGTCATAGAGCGCCCGGCTCACCAGCTCACGACAGCTGTCTATGCTGCCCTCCACTGCAATGGGACGGATGTTGTCCCCCTTGCTGCAAATCTGAGCCTGTAAAAGCCGGCTGACATGATTACGCGGATACAGAATAGTGAGCCTTGTGTCGGGCCGGTTTGCCATGGCGTTGGCCATAGCTGCGCCGCTGTCCCCGAGGGTTGCCATGATTAGATTCACCTTGCCGACCTGCTGCCAGTCAAGGAGCGCACGCACAAACAAGGCACCGATATCATTATATGAGCCGGTGGGCCCATGCCACAGTTGCAGCAATTTCACCTCCCCGGCATCAACCAACGGTACGGGAAAATGGAAGGTGGAGTAGCAAACCCGCTTCAGGACATCGGCATCAACATCGGGCCCGGTGAGTTGGCGGGCAACAACGTATGCTATGTCAGCCAACGACATCTCGCTGATATTGTTGAAAAACGCCGGGGGAATACGTGGAATCCATTGGGGCACAAACAGGGAGCCATCCTCAGGCTCAGGGCCTAAGAATGCCCTTCTAAGGTCGGTGTTGTTGTATGTCCCTGAGGTGGATTCAAACTTCATAGCTACGGCTCGGCAAACAAGTTGGGGTTCAGGCGCGGACGTGCCGGCTTGGGCACAAACAGGGCATTGTGCAACAGGGTCATCACCTGTTGTAGTTTGTCCATAGGCACTACCAATGAGAAGCTTGTCTCAGAGATGGCGGTGGCCCCCTCAACGGGTTGTAACCCGGCGGCAGCCAACACCCTCAGCAATCTCTCCTCAAGCCCTTGCATGCCACGAATGTGCCTGCCCACGATAGCGACTGTGGCAACCGAGCGTTCACGGCGAATGCCGCTTATCAGTCCGGTGGCACTCTCAATGGCAAATTCCTCGTCAAGTATCTTGTTGGTGCGGTCGGCATCCGATCCCTTAACCACAAAACCAATACCGTTGTTGGCAAGCGTAACGGCCATGAAAACATCAATTCCATGCCTACCCATGGCATTGAAAATGTGGGCGTTCAACCCCGAGTCGGGGCGGCCTTCAACCACCACCAGCTCAGTGTCTTTAATCGCCGTTACACCCTTTATGGGCAGCTCGGCATCAGTGGCCTCGTTGTCTGTGTCACAGATATACGTTCCCGGAGCCTGTGGGTTAAAGGTATTCTTTATGATGATAGGTATTCCGGCATTGAAGACGGGATATATTGTCGGGGGGTAAATTACTTTTGCACCGTAGTTGCACAACTCCATAGCCTCGACCATCGACATGCGGTCCAGCACCATGGCGTTGGGGATAAGGCGCGGGTCAGCCGTCATGAATCCGTCAACATCGGTCCAGATTTCAAGCACATCGGCCCCCAAAGCGGCTGCTATAAGAGCCCCGGTGAAGTCTGAACCTCCGCGCCCGAGATTGGTAAGCGAAAGGTCATCGGCATCTCGCGAAATAAAACCGGGCACCACCACCGGGCTATCCTTCAATATTTCGCCATCGGCAAAACACCGGGTGATAAGAGAGCGCGTCAACTCAGAGTCCAGGACGTTGCGCCCGCCGGCCCTTCGCCGCGTGCGCATAAAGTCCAGTGCATCAAGCCGCCTGGCATTAGATATCATTGCCGCCACGATTTCGCTTGACATCATCTCACCGTGGGCCACAACCTCGTCCATCAGGTTCTCCCTTTCCTCGGGATTGCGTCCTATTCGTGCATAAATCTGATGCAACTCATCCATCAGGCCGTCAACCACTTTCAGCACAGCGGCCTTCTTGGCCGGTTGCACAACAGCCTCTATCATCTCATGATGACGGGTGCGCATAGCCCGGACGCGCTCGCTATGGTCCACGCCACAGGCCGCCTGCATAGCCGTGTCAATCAATTGGTCAGTAAGTCCACCAAGGGCAGACACCACAACCACAGTAGGTTCGGTACGGGCCTCGACAATCTTCTTTAACGACAAGATAGCCGGCACCGTGCCAACTGATGTTCCGCCAAATTTCAGTACTCTCATCCTTAAACAAAGAACGTATGTCAAATTCTTACCACAAAAGTACTCCAAATAATCACAACACGCAAATTCCCCCATCCCCTATTCTCCAGAAATATTAAGTGTTTCATAATGGGGAGCTATAATGTTTGCCTAATAACCTTTTTTGAAAACGGGATAATTAAGTGGGGCTGCAAACAAAAAGTTTGGAAAATTCGTTTTTTTATTGTAATTTTGCGTATGAGATGGGGTGCCTAATGGAGGTTCGCCCCGCAAGATTATCTAAGTAGCTGACCTATAATTATATAGCATGAAACGAATTCTACGTTCCTTTTTGTTTGCCCTGACAATATTGGCAGCCCCGGCCGCCGCAATGGCCGGGCAGGCGCGCCAAGACCGCGTCGAGACCGCCCAGCAAGGGGTCTCGGTTGAGGTTACGCGCTCCGGGATTGAAATCGCTTCCAATACGTCAGACACTGCGGCGGTGACTGTTTACACCATCGCCGGGACAGCGGTCAAGAGTGTTGTCCTGCAGCCCGGTGACCGGGTGACGGTTGACCTCCCCGCAGGTTATTACATTATCAAGACTCCACAACGCTCAATCAGGGTGTTGGTGCGTTAAAAAAATCACTGGAAGACCCCGGATAATTCCCTATCTGAGGTCTTTTTTTTATCAGTGTCCATTCAGTGGCTCATAATTACACAAAATACTTTAATGAACATTACGTATTGCAAGGGTGCCGCAGTCGCTGCAGCCTTATTCTTATCTGCTTCCTTGACAGCACAAAATAGAGATTCAGTTTTGAACAGCCTGCCAACCTATCCGGGGAATGACCTGGAATTGGCGGTGAGCGATGCCGGCACAACCTGGCGCCTGTGGTCACCTGAGGCTGAGGAGGTTCGTGTCCTCCTTTATGACCTCCCTACCGGAGGGCAACCGGTTGAGGAAATCACAATGACCCCTGATGTCAACGGCACTTGGGTGGCGAACAAGCCCGAGAAACTTTATGGCAAGTTTTACACCTTCCGCGTAAAACACAATGGACAATGGCTCAGCGAGACCCCCGGTGCATGGGCCAAGGCAGTGGGCACAAACGGCAAACGTGCTTACGTGCTTGAGGCCTCAACAACCAACCCCGAGGGTTGGGAAAATGACCGTGGGCCAAAAGTGGACAATATAACCGATGTGGTGCTTTATGAGATGCATCACCGCGACCTGTCGGCACACCCCACAGCCGGGTCAGCCTATCCCGGTAAGTTTTTGGCCCTCACTCAACAGGGAACCCATAACCTGACGGGCGAAAAAACAGGTATTGACCACCTGAAGGAGTTGGGTGTGACCCATGTGCATATTTTGCCCAGTTATGACTTCGGCTCAATTGACGAGTCACGGCCTGATAGCAGCCAGTACAACTGGGGATATGACCCCGTAAACTATAATGTCCCCGAGGGTTCATATTCAACCGATGCCTCACGCCCCGAGGTACGTATCAAGGAGATGAAAGAGATGATCCAGGCCCTGCATGATGCCGGTATCGGCGTGGTGATGGACGTTGTTTATAACCACACCTTCACCGGCGATGGCTCAAACTTCTCACTCACGGCCCCCGACTACTACTACCGTCATCGCGAGGATGGCTCATACAGCGATGCTTCGGGTTGTGGAAACGAGACGGCAAGTGACCGTCAACAGATGCGTGACTTCATCATTAACTCAACAAAATATTGGGCCGACGAATATCATATTGACGGTTTCCGCTTTGACTTGATGGCCATCCATGATATAGAGACGATGAACCAAGTCGCCGCTGCCCTCAAGGGGGTTAACCCCTCAATATTTGTTTATGGCGAGGGTTGGACCGCCGGAGATTCCCCCCTACCCTATGAGCAGCGGGCCCTTAAGGACCACGTAAACCGCATGCCCGGCATAGCCGTATTCAGCGATGACATCCGCGATGCCATTAAAGGCCATTACAGCAATGCCGCCGATACAGGTTTCGCCACCGGCAACCCCAAAAACAAGGAAACCGTGATGATAGGCATTGTGGGAGCCACAGCACACCCGCAGGTTGACTATACCAAAGGCAATAACTCAAAAGCACCCTACGCCAACCACCCCACCCAGGTTATCAACTATGTAAGTTGCCATGACGACCTTACGCTTACCGACAAATTGCGTAAGTCAATGCCTACAGCAACCGATACCGAAAGGATGCGCGCGGCTCGGTTGGCACAGACCATAGTATTCACCTCCCAGGGCACACCCTTTATGTTTGCAGGTGAAGAGCTTTTCCGTGATAAAAAGGGAGTTCATAATTCATACAACCAACCGGATACAATCAATGCTATTGACTGGCAGAACAAGCACCTGTATCCCGAACAGTTCAAATACTATCAGGAGCTGATAAAGCTACGCAAGAGCCACCCGGCCTTCCGTATGACCCGTGCCGAGGATGTTGCCCGCCACTTGGTATTCGACGAGACCCCCGACAAGCCCCTGCTGATTTCATACAGCCTCAAGGACCATGCCAACGGTGACGAGTGGGAAGAAATCAAGCTCATTTTCAACGGCAGTGATTCTGCTGAGATAGTGGAAATCCCGTATAACGAGTGGAAAGTGATTGCCCGCGACGGCCTTTTGGAGGCTGATGGTATTAAAGATGCCAAAGGCAACACCCTCACCCACAACGGCGGCCGCCTGACAGTAGCTCCCCGCAGCGCAACCATCCTCGCCCGCTAACTCTCCCACCCAACTTAAGCCCCAATATCCACTTAAAAGAATCCCCGATTGGCCCTTTACGGCTCAAATCGGAGATTCTTTCATATTTTATAATTTAACATCAAATTTACTATAATACCATTTACCGGTATAAGTATCTACACCTTTCTCATCTTTTTCTATAAGATAGATATATTGCCTTTTATTAACGCTGTCAAAGAATATCCGTCCATTAAATAATAAGCTATCCCACATTGAATCCCTTATCGATATAGGTCCTATATCAGTTTTTTCTCCGTTTGAGACATTCCCCGAGAAAAAGGTGATTACATTATGAGGCATAACCTTATTTTCATCTGTACGAGATCGTAATAATACATTTCCCACCGACTGATTATTGACCACACGAACAACACCTGTTAAGTTACCTTCAATATCCGTGGGCCACATACTCCACAGGCTTCCTTCTACATAATTGTCAGCAAGCACAAGATTCTCAATATATGTTCCTTGTAGAATTAACATACCGTCGGGTACATCCTCTTGTGTGTATTCTTGATAACGTAAAATATTACCTTCAATAATAAGGTCATGTACCTTGTTTCTTGCTCGATCGTTATCTGTTAATCCGGAGCCGGTATGGTCCGGCACAAATTGATTTACCAGAACTAAACGTTTGTTAACGCATCCGAAGTTATTGCGCACTATAACATAATCTGAAAATCTTAGACAATTGACAAATGCAGATGCAACCGGCATGTTTAAGTAGTTCCCATCAATTAGAGTAAATTGACGGTTTTGGCTTCTGTCTTGGATATTTGCGTTTTTCGGGTCGTTCCAAACCTCAATTGCGGAGCCGGTGAACTTAGGCAGGTCAAAATGGCAGTTACGAATAATAGCTCCATTTAACGGGTCTATCTTATCGGCATCGCCGCTTCCTCCTGAACTAAGCGGAACATTATATCCTAAAGTTATATTAATCATCCGACATCCTGTTCCACCTTTGCCCTTATAATCTATAAATGCACAACCATCTATCAGTACATCTTGACCTCCCGAACAGTCAATAACACTATTAAAAAAGTCCTGATTGCCAATAATGTTATCTTGGCCATCAAACAGAGAATTGATTATTCTGCTGTGTGCCGAGCATTTGATAGCCACCTGTTTGGTAGTTAGATTGCTACCGTATACGAACCTGCAATTTTCTGCATTGACAGTTCCTACTAAGCCGAGATTCCTCACCACACAATCATGAAGATTCAATGAGTTTGTTACATCAACAGAATGGTTTTGACTGTTTGAAGTAGTGGCCCATATAGAGAGAAAGAAAGAGGACGGTGGAGTAAGGAGAGGGGCAAAAGATGTTGCAAAGATTTCGCAATTTTCAAAACGTGATGCTCCGCTTTCCGTGTCACTATCATTTACTAAAACCATCCCCTCAGTGCAAGCAAAGATGCGTTCTAACTTGCAATTGTCGGCCATTATTTGAAATTTACACTTTCCATCAATCTGTATGGTGTTAACTTTATTAGAATGAATGTTTAGTATGGCCGGATTAGTGGATTTGGGTAACATCAAGCGACAGTCACACGTTAGTCTCATTTCAAAGTTATCAGGTGCTACATTATTTATATAATCACCGTCCCCCATAAAAACCGTAAGAGATTCAGAGTAAATTATTGAGTAGGAGCCGGAAGTCGGATCATTTACTTTAATATACTTGGCTTTTGCGGTTAAGCATAAAGTTGAATAGGACCTGTTAACAAGGCTGTTTTGATTGCTACATAGTAAAAATATCCCATTTGGTTGTGACCGGTTGCCTTCTTTACCCAATTTAATTGAACCACCCTGAATTATCAATTTGCTTCCAACCGGAAGTACAATTTGGCTTTTTAGTTCATAATTACTTTCTACGCAATAAATAGCCGCTCCGGCATTAAACAGGCTTTGTGTTAACTCAGGAAGGCCTTCGGTAGAGTTTGAGTTTAAAATCACTTTTTCCATAAATTTTAATTTATGAGTTAGACATATAATTTCATACAAATTTTAATATTAAAATGTTTAAAGAATATTGATTTTTTTGTTAAAGGAAAATCTATTATCTTTGTAGATATTATAAGAGTAACAATTAAAAAGAAATGCGAAAAACGATTTGGAGGATATTGACTATATTGGGGGTGATACTTCTCACTGCCTGTAGTGACACTGAGCCAAAATCCACGGAAGGTAATGGGGATGAGGTACCCTCCCCGTCCAATCATGATACCACTATGGAAACTATGGCTCAAATTACTGAGGGGGAATGGAGCGGAATCTATTATTACAGGCGTGTAGCTGATTATATGGAATATGATTATATTTCATCCTTAATATTTAATCAAAAAGAAGGAAATTTTGGCATTGGAAAATGCTATATTATACATGATGGGCCGGAAAGAGATTTAACCGATTTATCACTGAAAAGGCATAAGGGTTATAGTTATTATTTTTATTTTTATATTGAAGATAATAAAATCTTTTGTAAAAACTTAGAGGAACCCACTCCAACTTACCCTTATTATCCCTATTTTCCACAACCTGCTACTTTTACCTTTGAATATAAAGATGGGCTTCTTTATATGTCTTCTCCTTTATGTCATGATTTGGTTTTAGGCAAGGACAGAGCAATACCCTCTGATGCTAACGGCATTATTGTAGATGATAGTAATACAGTAAAGAATAAACTTAAAAAAGTATGGCTGCATGAAAATGGAAGAAATATACTTGACTTCTATCATCCCATACCTCGCATAATGCAGTTGAGTGCTGACTATAATGGCAAATGTGATTTTTTAGTGGAAATCAATAATGGCTTCCAGTACTACTATACAACTTATCAATTAGAAGCTATGACGAAATTTAATTGGTATTTGTTTTGCTGGACAATTAAGGAGATTTCTGATACTAAGTTAGTGTTACGTGGTTTTATGGACGACTTCGATGATGTATACTATGCTGTTCCACCTGAAACTGTACCTTGTCTTTCATATCCTGATGGTTGTGAAATTTGGGGTAAATGGAACGTTGGAGGGGGAAAAATCGGGAGCAACTGGTAATTAATTGTACCTTTTCGATGTTTCCTGAGAGTTTACAAGTTCTTGCTTCATTTTTCTAAAGATACGTTTAATCTTCTGTATGAAATTGGACATTAGGCATTAATGAAAATCAGAAAGAGATAAAAATTAAGATGCGGATAATATGGTCCCTTTTAGCGTTGGTGATTATATCGGCTTGCAGTGACACTGAGCCCAAGTCGGGCACAAATGACGACCCGGCCTCCATGACGGGGGACGAAGATGACGACATTCCCGGGCCTTGGAATAAGGATAAACCCTTTGAGGTATCTTATGATGAACAGTCTCTGGAAACTATGTCGCAAATACTTAAAATTGCAAATAAATATTGGTGGGGGGCGTATTATTACCGAAGAGTAGCTGATTATGCTCAGTATGAGGCAATTGATTACTTAGAGTTTAAACAAACTGATGGAAATGTAGGTACGGGAAAGTTCACTCTGTATCATGTTGGACCGGAGATAGATCCGGATAATTTCGAACTTATATCTAAGAATTATAGTATTTACTTTGATTTTTACATTGTAGAAAATAAAATATTTTGTAAAAGCAGAGAATCATACCCCTTTTATACTTTTGCAAGGGAAAATTATTTTACTTTTGAATATAAAGATGGACGTCTTTATATTTCCGCTCCATTCTGTCATGACATGGTTTTAGGCAAGGATAAAAAAATACGTTCTGATGTTAACGGAATTATTATAAATGATAGTGAAGAAGTAAAAAATAAGCTTAAAAAAGTATGGCTTCATGAAAATGGAAGAAATATAATTGATTTATCTTATCGTCAATTAATCCAGCTGAATGCGAACTCTCCTAATGGTTATAATACTTTTACGACTATAGATTTTTTTTTATACTACTACTCAACTTACCGATTGGAACTATGTACATACGGGGCAAGAATGTATTGTTGGACCATTAAAGAGATATCTGATACTAAGTTAGTGTTACGCGGCTTTATGGACGACTTTGATGATGTATACTATGCGGTGCCTCGTGAATCGGTGCCTTATTTGCTATGGGATAAAAATCCGAAACGTGAGGATGGATGGGACGTTGGAGGGGGAAAAATCGGAGCTAACTTCTAACTGTTCAGTATGCTACTTCCTTTATATAACAATTTAAAAGATCCATAATTCACAAGCTTTATTTTTCATGAAAAGATTGAGCTTTCTTTATGAAAAATGAATTCTTTTAAGATTAAAAAGGAGGGGTTAAGTTGTAACTACCCCTCCTTTTTAATCTTTTATTAGTATGCCTTCTTATTCAGGCTTTGTAAAAGCATTAAAGAACCATTGCCCGTTAAGGAATATATATTGTCTTTTACTATTAGTATCAAAAAGTGTCAGCCCGTTATATAATAAATTGGTTATCATTATCTCCCGGGCTTGCATGGTAATGAGACTTAACCGTAATCATTGTACAGCCGGGGCCTTTTACCCCATTATAGTTGACAAAAGCGCAACCTGAGATTATGATATTATGTCCATTAAACAAGTCGATAACATCTGCCTTTAGAACTAAATCTTTTATAACATCAGCTTGCCCATCAAAAATACAATTGGTTATACGACTATGATTTGATGCGTGAATGGTTTCATAATTGTCAACAAGATTCCTCCCGAAATAGAACTTACAGTTATTGACATTAACAGAACCCGTTAAACCGATGTTTTTGACGGTACACCCTCGCAGAGTTAGGGTATTGAATGACTCAGGCTGTTCTTCAAAAGGAATATCTTTATTATTCATTATTCTTAGCTCAAAAGTAGCCCAAATCGAGAGGAAATTGGAGTCGTATGGCTCCAATTTTTTATTATCCATAGCAAAATCTTCAGCAAAAATTTCACAATTTATAAATCGCGACATCTCAGCTGTTCCCGGAAGTCGATTACACAGTACAAAACCATCTTTGTTTGCAAAGATTCTTTCTATTTTACAATTTTCTGCAGTAAGAGAAAAATTCGATTTACCATCAATCTGTATAGTATTGACCTTGTTAGAAACTACCCTAAGATACGCTACGTATTTTTCGGTCGATGTCGGCATCATCAAGCGACAGTTTGCTGTGAGTCTCATTTCAAAGTTATCAGACTCAATATTCTTAATATAATCGCCATCCTTCAAAAACTCTGTTAGGGTTTGGGTATACGTCAATACATGTTTTATGGGGTTATCGGTGTCAGACGGCTTATTTATTTCAATAACACCCGATTTTATACCAAAGCTCGTCAAACAAAGTGTTTTATACGGGCGATTATCAATGGTTTCCTGATTATTACATAACAAATAAATTCCATTCGGTGTCTCATTGTCATTATTCGCACCGTTATTCTTTTCACCAAATCGGATGGAGCCCTCATCAATCCTAAGTTCGCTCCCTTTTGGTAACACTATTTTGCTTTTTACCTCAAAATTGCCCTTTATAATATAAAGCGCAGCTCCTTTGTTAAACATGCTTTGGGTTAACTCAGGAAGGATTTCGGTTGGATTAGAGCTCAAAATCACTTTTTCTATAAATTTTATTTTATGAGTTAGACATATAATTTCATACAAATTTTAATATTAAAATGTTTAAAGAATATTGAAAATTATTTTGTTAAAGGAAATTTTATTATCTTTGTAGATATTATAAGAGTAACAACTAAAAAGAAATGCGAAAAACGATTTGGAGGATATTGACTATATTGGGAGTGATACTTTTCACTGCCTGTAGTGACACTGAGCCAAAATCCACGGAAGGTAATGTGGATGAGGTACCCCCCCCGTCTAATGATGAGGTACCCCCCCCGTCTAATCATGATATCACTATGGAAACTATGGCTCAAATTACTAAGGGAGAATGGAGCGGAATCTATTATTACAGGCGAGTAGCTGATTATATGGAATATGATTATATTCCAGCATTAATATTTGAAAATAAAGATGGAAATTATGGCATTGGACATTGCTATATTATACATGATGGGCCGGAAAGAGATTTAACCGATTTTTCCCTGCAAAATCACAAGGATTATGTTTATTCTTTTTATTTTTATATTGAAGGAAATAAAATCTTTTGTAAAAAGCTAAAGGGTCCCCCTCCTACTTACCCTTATTATCCCGATTTTCCACAACCTGATTCTTTCTTCTTTGAATATAAAGATGGGCTTCTGTACATGTCTTCTCCTTTATGTCATGACTTGGTTTTAGGCAAGGACAGAGCAATACCCTCTGATGCTAACGGCATTATTGTAGATGATAGTAATACAGTAAAGAATAAACTTAAAAAAGTATGGCTGCATGAAAATGGAAGAAATATACTTGACTTCTATCATCCCATACCTCGCATAATGCAGTTGAGTGCTGACTATAATGGCAAATGTGATTTTTTAGTGGAAATCAATAATGGCTTCCAGTACTACTATACAACTTATCAATTAGAAGCTATGACGAAATTTAATTGGTATTTGTTTTGCTGGACAATTAAGGAGATTTCTGATACTAAGTTAGTGTTACGTGGTTTTATGGACGACTTCGATGATGTTTACTATGCTGTTCCCCCTGATACACTGCCTTGTCTTTCATATCTTGATGGTTATGCAATTTGGGGCAAATGGAACGTTGGAGGGCTAAAGAGCTGGAACATAAAGTAATAAATTATACCTTTTCGATGTTTCCTGAGAGTTTACAATTTCTTGCTTCATTTTTCTAAAGATACGTTTAATCTTCTTTATGAAATTGGACATTAGGCATTAATGAAAATCACAAAGAGATGAAAATTAAGATGCGGATAATATGGTCACTTTTAGCGTTGGTGATTATATCGGCTTGCAGTGACACTGAGCCCAAGTCGGGCACAAATGACGACCCGGCCTCCATGACGGGGGACGAAGATGACGACATTCCCGGGCCTTGGAATAAGGATAAACCCTTTGAGGTATCTTATGATGAACAGTCTCTGGAAACTATGTCGCAAATACTTAAAATTGCAAATAAATATTGGTGGGGGGCGTATTATTACCGAAGAGTAGCTGATTATGCTCAGTATGAGGCAATTGATTACTTAGAGTTTAAACAAACTGATGGAAATGTAGGTACGGGAAAGTTCACTCTGTATCATGTTGGACCGGAGATAGATCCGGATAATTTCGAACTTATATCTAAGAATTATAGTATTTACTTTGATTTTTACATTGTAGAAAATAAAATATTTTGTAAAAGCAGAGAATCATACCCCTTTTATACTTTTGCAAGGGAAAATTATTTTACTTTTGAATATAAAGATGGACGTCTTTATATTTCCGCTCCATTCTGTCATGACATGGTTTTAGGCAAGGATAAAAAAATACGTTCTGATGTTAACGGAATTATTATAAATGATAGTGAAGAAGTAAAAAATAAGCTTAAAAAAGTATGGCTTCATGAAAATGGAAGAAATATAATTGATTTATCTTATCGTCAATTAATCCAGCTGAATGCGAACTCTCCTAATGGTTATAATACTTTTACGACTATAGATTTTTTTTTATACTACTACTCAACTTACCGATTGGAACTATGTACATACGGGGCAAGAATGTATTGTTGGACCATTAAAGAGATATCTGATACTAAGTTAGTGTTACGCGGCTTTATGGACGACTTCGATGATGTATACTATGCGGTGCCTCCGGGAACGGTGCCTTATTTGCCATGGGAAAAAAATCCGAAACATGAGTATGGATGGGACGTTGGAGGGGGAAAAATCGGAACTAACTTCTAACTGTTCAGTATGCTACTTCCTTTTTATCACAATCTAAAAGTTCCAAAATTCACAATCTTTATTTTTCATGAAAAGATTGAACTTTCTTTATGAAAAATGAATTCTTAAAAGATTAAAAAGGAGGGGTTAAGTTGTAACTACCCCTCCTTTTTAATCTTTTATTAGTATGCCTTATTTTTTAGACTCTTTAGTGAAAGTATTAAAGAACCATTGACCGTTAAGGTAAATGTATTGTTTTTGGTTTTGAGTATCAAAAAGTGTCAGCCCATTATATAATAAATACTCCTTGTACGCATCTTCATCTTTTGGATTACTATTTCCCGTTCCTTGCTGTGACGGCACCTGAGGTAGGATTTGGCATAAGTCAGTATTCCTTCCTTTTGATACATTGCCTGAGCAAAATGTCAGAACATTTTCAGGCATCACCGCATTAATCGGATAACGAGACCCAAATATCTCACTGCCTATAGCCTGATTGTTGTCAAATCGTACTACTCCCCACAAAATTAATTCCTCATTACCCGGATACAAACTCCAAACTTTTCCTTCATTGGAGTTATTATTTAGTACAAGGTTTTCAATTTTGGCACCCTTAAGTATGCACATATTTTCTGGAATACTTCCTGGAGAATGTAACTGATCCCTTAGAATGTTCCCCTCAACAACAAAATTGTGTACCTTATTTTTGATATCCTCAGGGTTATTTGCGTCTTCTCTCGTTATCTTTATAGTTTTAGCGTTTGCAGGGATAAATACCAAACTATCGTTCACACAACCGAAATTATTGCGGACAATCATAAAGTCGGTGTATCTTAGACAATAGACAAAAGATCTTGCTAATGGCATATTTATATAGTTATTCTCTATCACAGTAAAATGTCTATTCAGTGACCGAACTTGCTTGAAAGAATCAATTGCTTCATTCCATACCTCAATCGCATTTCCCGTGAACTTAGGAAGATCAAAACAGCAGTTGCGTATTATAGCTCCGTTTTGAGGTCCAACAGTATCACTCAAAACATTTTGGTTATCATTATCTCCCGAGATAGCATGGTAATGAGACTTAACCGTAATCATTGTACTGCCGGGGGCTTCTCCCTCATTATAGTTGACAAAAGCGCAACCTGAGATTATGATATTATGTCCATTAAACAA
>CAYMNF010000002.1:35592-56043 GCA_964391735.1 uncultured Bacteroides sp.
CCCTTTATAATATAAAGCGCAGCTCCTTTGTTAAACATGCTTTGGGTTAACTCAGTTCTTGATGCAGAAATAATCACAGTGTCCATTCCAAATAAAATTTATTAGATGAAAAACTTTGTTTACTATTTATTAGTAACAATTTTGTTCGCATGTTTGTTAACTGATATTTTACATTTACTAAAGATCCTTTCTTTATGTTAGGGTGTGACGGTAGTTTGACATGCGGGTATTTTTTGTTATTTTTGCGGGGTATGAAAGTATCGGTTATTGTTCCAACCTACAATCAAGAACAGTATATTAGGCGGGCCCTTGCAGGCATCCTGGGCCAAAAGCGCGACTTTGACCTGGAGGTGATTGTGGGGGACGATGCCTCAACCGATAACACGGGGCGCATAGTGCAGGAGATGGCACAACGACACCCTGAGATTGTATATGTACCCCGTGAAAAGAATCTTGGACTTCAGAAAAATTATTTTGACTGTATAGAGCGGGCCCGGGGTGAGTATCTTGCCGACTGCGGGGGAGATGACGAATGGACGGCTCCCGACAAACTGATGCGTCAGGTTGCTTTGCTTGACGGCAACCCCGACATGGCTATTGTGCACACGGGGTGGAAGTATCGCGATGAACCTACCGGCAAGTTTCTGCCGTCAGAACCTTCACGCGCAAAATGGCCGCAACTGAAGGCTCGGTGCGAGCCCGGCGAACTTTTTATGCCGTTGCTGACACGCAAGCCTACCCCTTTGATGCACCTTTGCACGGCCGTGTGGCGCCGGGACCTGTTTATGAAGGAGTACCGGGCCGACCCCAATCTTTTCCTCAACAGCGCTTTCGGGATTGAGGATGTACAAATCGAGGTGAGTATGGCACGCCGTGGGGCCGTGGGGTATATCCCCGAGGTTACAATGGCATACAGCATAGGGAAAAAATCAATATCCTCACCTGAAGTGTCCCAAAAGATGTGGCGATACCTCAACGGCACCTTGCAGCTTTTTGCATATATGGCGAAAAAATATGATGTTGATGCCGAGGTGATGAGGCAAACCTATATTCAGCGCCTTGACATTATGTTCGGGCTATCCCTGCAACTTTCTGACAACGGGTTGATGAAGCAAACCGTTGAAAGAGCGTCTGCCTTGGGTCTGCCGCTGCTGCCGAAATGGAAAGCCATGGTTGGGGTAATCGGCATCCCCGGGGGCGCATGGACTTATCGAACTGCGCACCAATTCATTAGCAAATTAAAGCGGTTGTAAACAATGGAGGGGCGCGCCGGCAATACCCGCACGGGAAAAGTTCTGAAGACCATGGGTATCTTCAGCAGCGTTCAGTTTGTGACCTTAGCATCGGGGATTGCACGCACCAAACTGGTGGCAATATGGATAGGAACCGTTGGTGTGGGCCTGTTCGGCATATATAACTCGGCCATAGACCTAATCAGCACGTTGGCACTGTTAGGGATCGGGACAAGTGCTGTGCGCAATATCGCAATGAACAGTTCAACTGACAGGGTTGCCGAGACAATAGCGGTGGTTCGCCGCTGGGGTTGTTTTCTGGGATTGCTTGGCACCTTGGTGATGATAGCATTTTCCCCCCTTCTCAGCAAATATATTTTTGGAGACACCAATCACATCTGGGCTTTTGCGGTACTGGGCCCGTGCATATTCCTAAACGGTGTGAATGCTTCCCAGACCGCTACCATGCAGGGAACGGGCCAACTCAAAAACCTTGCACGCGCCACCATGTCGGGCCTGGTAGTGGGGGTATTGTTGTCCATCCCTCTATTCTATATATTCGGGACCACCGGCATTCCGCCGTCAATATTGATTTGCTCAGTATGCACCGTTGTGTCGGCAAGGATATTTGGTAAGTATCCTAAGTTCACTCAACATCTGTCTCTGAAACGGGTGTGGCGACAAGGAAATGACTTTGTACGGTTGGGATTCTTCATGATGCTGAGTCAGGTTCTTACCTTGGGGGCGACATTCCTTTTCCTTGCGTGGCTTACCAACCATTCGGGCACCGAGGATACAGGACGTTTTCAGGCCGGCTTCACCCTCTTTAACCGATATGTGGGGTTGGTATTTACCGCCCTGTCAGTTGAGTTTTATCCCCGTCTGGCAGCCCAGCGATGCAGCTGCAGACGCATGTCTGTTATAACCTCGCATGAGTTAATGCTGATTTGCGCTGTCCTGCTTCCCTTGTTAACCTGTTTTGCCGCCGCCGTACCCCTTGTTGTGCGTCTGTTGTACTCAAAGGCCTTTCTTGGTATAGTCCCCTTTGTAACCATTGCCTTGGCCGGGACGGTGTTGAGGGCTGTCAGTTGGTGCATGGGCTTCTCGATGATAGCTCGTGGCCATGGCCGCATAATGCTGCTGACCGAGGGGACAAGTGCGCTGCTGTATCTGGGATTGAACATTGTCGGCTGGATATGGGGCGGGCTGATAGGTGTCGGGATTGCATACATCATCTGGTATCTTTTATATACCCTGATGATTGCATACATATACATCAAGATTTACCGGCAGAAACTTAGCGAAAGGGTTGTTTGGTTGAGCTTGGCAACATTCCTGATAGTCGCTCTCTCATCATTGTTTGCCCTAATCAGCCTATGGTGGATCTCCCTGATAATCACATTACCGGCATCTCTACCCTTGATAGCAATACTTTATAAACTGAAAAAGTGACACACCATAAACAGCAAACACTCCCCACCCTGACTGTCTGCATTCCCACCTACGGTCCTGAAGGCATCCAGGATGTTGCCAAACAGAAATTGCCGATGGGCGATGGAATCGATTATGTTGTATCCTGGCAAGAGGGAGGCGATGGTGAGATACCAAAAGCCCTGCTTAGCCGGCCGGATATCCATATCTTCAAGCTGAAAGGGAAAGGTGTCAGTGCCAACCGCAATAACGCCATGCGCCATGCACGTGGAGAGGTACTGATGATAGCCGATGACGATATTGACTACAAACCGGAGTGGTTGCAAACCGTGCGTGAAAGTTTTGCACTGCATCCTGAGGCCCAGTTTATCCTATTCCAGATGCAAAGTCTGGTACAGAAAGACTATCCGTGCAAAGTACCGACAAGGATAACCAAAAAACTGCCAAAAGGGCATTATGCGACATCATGTGAGTTATCCATTCGCCGCAGTGTTTTTGAACGGGGAATAATGTTTGATGACCGTTTCGGCATCAATGCTCCTAAATTTACTTTGGGCGAGGATTCTTTGCTGGTTATCCAAATGATGCGCATGGGCATTGAAGGGCGTTACGAACCCAAAATAGTATGTTTCAACAACGACACCACAAGCGGGCAGCGCACCTTCAAGGACCCACGGCAATCTCGCTCAACGGGTGTGCTGATAACATGGGAAAAACCGGTAACAGGTATACCCCGGATTTTGCTTAAAGCAATACGCATGCAGCGTGCCCGACAAGGGAACTTTTTTGCTGTGCTGTTTCACATGTTGCAAGGGGCGGCTTGGGGATACACGCACCAACCCCCGTGGAGGAAAAGAAAAATAAAGGATTAAAACCCTGAAAACCAATCAAGTAATTATATTTAAAAAAGATATTTTCAATGCGAAAAGATTTCGGAAACAAACCCTGGACATACCCCCAGCCGGTATTTATTGTCGCAGCATACGATACTGACGGCAACCCCAATGCCATGAATGCCGCATGGGCCGGCATTGACTATGATGACAGAATAAATCTGTGTCTGTCTGCCGGACACAAAACAACACACAACATCTTGCGCACCCGGGCCTTCACGGTGAGCATGGGTACCGTCGGCCAAATGGTAGAGTGCGACTTTGTGGGGATAACCTCCGGCAATAAGGACTCCGACAAGATGAAGAAAACCGGTTGGCACATCATAAAAAGCAACCATGTCAATGCCCCTATCATTGAGGAACTGCCAATGACGGTAGAGTGTGAGCTGGTGAGCTATGACGTTGATTCATGCCACCTTGTCGGCAAAATCATCAATGTCAGCGCCGATGAAAGTATCCTCGGTTCGGACGGTAAAATTGATGTCAACAAATTGCAGCCCATTACCTTTGACCCGGTGCATAACGCCTACCATATTATTGGCGAGAAGGTCGGCAATGCGTTCCGTGACGGACTACAATTGAAAAACAAATGAAACGCATATTAAAGGTTGGTATAGTCCAACAAGCCAACATTGCTGACCCGAACGCAAACCGCGCACGGATAGTCGAGAAAATACGCAGTCTGAAAGCCGCCGGTGCCCAACTTGTGGTTTTGCAGGAGTTGCATGATACGCTGTATTTCTGCCAAACAGAAAATGTGGATAATTTTGACCTTGCTACCCCCCTTGAGAGCGGAGCGGGGCGCGTGTATTCTGAGCTTGCCCGTGAGCTTTCCCTGGTAATTGTGACCTCGATATTTGAGAAACGGGCCCCCGGACTGTATCACAACACAGCGTTGGTGTATGACATTGACGGGAGCCTTGCCGGCAAATACCGCAAAATGCACATCCCCGATGACCCGGCCTACTATGAGAAGTTCTACTTCACCCCCGGAGACCTTGGGTTTACACCTATCGAGACATCTTTGGGCAAAATCGGAGTTTTGGTTTGCTGGGACCAATGGTATCCCGAGGCCGCGCGCTTGATGGCCCTTGCGGGTGCCGAGCTGTTAGTCTATCCCACCGCCATTGGGACCGAGAGCACAGACACACCAGAGGAACAGGAGCGGCAACGCCAGGCATGGATAACGGTACAACGTGGCCACGCCGTGGCTAACGGACTGCCCGTGATAGCTGTCAACCGCACCGGATACGAGCCCGACCCCTCGCGCCACACCGGCGGGATAACCTTTTGGGGTTCAAGCTTTGTGGCCGGCCCGCAGGGTGAGATACTTTTCCAGGCTCCCGTCGACGAAGAAACCCATACAGTTGTGGATGTCGACATGGCACGCAGCGAGCAAGTACGCCGTTGGTGGCCCTTCTTGCGGGACCGCCGTATTGATGCGTATGCCGGGCTTACAAAACGGTTTATAGATTGAGGCCGGGGAAAGTTGGCCGGGATTTTTAGTGAAGCTGATTTTTCATGTTGGCGGGTATTAAAAAAATGTGTAAATTTGCGGCTTGATGAAGCGCCTGAAATACAATCCATACCGAAGGATACTCCTTAAGACACTAAGCCTCAGTCTGTTAGTGAGTGTGTGCGTCGGCCTAAGCGGTTGCGGCGAATACACTCGCGCCCAAAAGAGCCACGACCCGGAGTATAAACTTGACTTTGCACGCCGGGCATTCCGCGACAAACAGTACATGCAGGCTGCCACAATACTTGAGGATATCGTAACGGTATTTAAAGGCACCGACAAGGCTGAAGAGTCCCTCTTTCTGTTGGCCATGAGCTATTACGAGAATAAGGACTATACCAACTCAGGGGCCTACTTCAAGACATACTACAGCCGCTATCCCAAAGGGAAGTACACCGAGCCGGCGCGCTTCTTCAGCGGTTACGGCTACTATCTTGACTCCCCCGACCCCCAGTTAGACCAGTCAGGGACACTTAAGGCCATCAAGGAGCTGCAATCCTTCTTAGACTACTATCCGCAGTCTGAAAAGGTTCCGCAGGCCCAGAATGCCATGTTTGAGTTGCAGGATAAACTGACCCTGAAACAGCTGCAGAACGCCCAACTCTATTATAACTTGGGCACCTACATGGGCAACAACTATGAGAGCTGTATCATAGTGGCACAAAATGCCATAAAGGATTATCCCTACTCAAAATATAAAGAGGAGCTTGAGTTCCTGATCCTGAAAGCGAAATATCAGGAGGCTGCCCAGAGTGTTATTGAGAAACGCTCTGACCGTTTTCGTGACGTGATAGACGAATATTACTCCTTCACGAACAATTATCCCGACAGCCAGCACAGGCATGAGGCTGATGACATCTTCAAAATAGCAAACCGCAACATCACTGACTGAACGTCAAAACACCTGAACAAGACAAAACATACCCAACAATATGGATTACAGAAAAACATTTGCACCCATCAACACAGTTACGCGTGACCTCATGGACATGTCAGAACAGACCGGCAATGTGTATGAGACCGTGGCCATCATAGCAAAACGCTCAAACCAGATTGCCACCGAGATGAAGCATGACCTGTCTAAGAAACTGGCCGACTTCACCCCGCTTGACACCAACGAGGAGGTTACCGAAAACCGTGAGCAAATTGAGATTTCAAAGTATTACGAGAAACTGCCCAAGCCCACTCTGATCGCTACACAAGAGTATATTGAGCATCGTTTGCTTTTCCGCAATCCCGATAAAGGGAACATCAACCTTGACTAAAATAATTTTGGAAAGCCCGATAAAAGTTTCTACTTTTGCAAACGGAAACCGATAGGCTTTCCAAAACGAGCTAATTAACTAAATACCAATCTTTAACCCTCAGAAAGGATGCATTTAAATTCTGAAGAAAAAGCCGCTATTTTTGAGAAATACGGTAAGGGCAAGACTGACACGGGTTCACCCGAGGCACAAATCGCCCTTTTCTCGGTGCGCATTGCCCACCTGACCCAACACCTCAAAGAGAATCACAAGGACTACACCACCGCCCGTGCTTTGAAGGCATTGGTAGGTAAACGTCGTCGCCTGCTTGATTATCTGATTCGCAAGGACATCAACCGCTATCGTGCCATCATCGCACAGAAAGAGTTAGGTATCCGCAAATAAGCGACATCTCATTCAACCGGAATATCACCCGGGGCATTGCCAAAACAGCATTGCCCCGTTTCTTTTTTGCCTGAACAAAAGGGAGTCAAAGCAATCTGTTATTGAGTTTTGCAGTTGCCGCAATTTGAGCATCCGTTACATGTCAGCCGAGAGCCGCATGTGGCACAGTGAGGGCGAAAGTATGGAATGTAACTTTCTTCGTCAAAAAGGGACTCGCTGAGAGCTCGGAGTTTGAAAATTGGTTTATTGTTGTAGTGGCTAAGATTTGATTTGTAAGCTTGCTGACTCTGGATATGTTTTGACCGAATGTGATATGTTTTCCCGGACTTTACAAAGACAGTCCCCGTTTCAATAAAATTGAAAGTTACATCATGTCGGGCACATTGTTCTGACAATGACTTGACCCATTCATAATGGCAAGGTCGCGCTCCGTCATAGTTTTCGCCCCCGCAGAGGACCTCATCAATTTGCCCGGATGCCAAATAACTGTCGGCATCAACCGGCCCGATCATAGGAGCAGCCATAAATCCCTTGTGTTTTGCCGGGATATCAAGCAAAATCGGCAGACGCTCATCGGCACGCCGTTGGTTCTCGCAGGTCACCGACAGCATCACGTTGGCATATCCCTCACCCCAATCCCGGGGAAGGCACCCCCTTATACGTTGGGCCCGTTTGGTTAGTATTCTGAAGGCAATATCTGAGCGGTATCGTATTATGCGCCACACCTCATCACGCCACCGGTCAGCCTCCTCCACAAAGAAATCGGTGGAGAGACCGACATAAAGCTGCATACCTGACTTGAGTTTATGATTGCCATGTCGATCACGCCGCAAGGGGAGGTCAAAACCACCGGTGCGGGTGACAACCGAAGTATCTATGCCTCGTTTGCCATCAAGGAAGTACATATAACAATGCTCACATCCCTCACTGACTTTATGGCAACCATGCCATGGATTCCATATTATCATATTCCTGAGGCTATCTCGTCAGAATCTTTAAGCGCCAATACTCTGAGGGATGGTTACATCTCAGAGCATGGAGAGGAAGTATACCGGCACGAAACCGACACCCCACCCTGCCAACACCTGCAACAATGTGTGACGGCCCAATAAAATGCGCGCTGTCCCGACAATGCCGGCCACCAAGATACATCCGGTCAGCCACCACTCCATGGGCAATGGATTATACCCGTTGCTAACTATGCGGAACATCATAGCCAACAACCCACCTAAAGCAGTAGCGTGCGCCGAGATCTTCCATCGCAGATTTATCGCCATAACAATCAGCAATGAAACGGCAGCCCCCAGGAGAAAAGCCCACAGCCATGCCGGAGCCCGCAATGCCATGAGGTAAGCCATGCAGCCAAGGTAACAACCAACAGTAATAAGATAAGGCCAAAAACGGTCATGCCGATTCCTCAGTGAAGGCTCTCCCACGCGCTTCTTCCTCCACAACAACAGGATCGCCGCAAAGGGCAGAATACCGGTAATCAAGAACGTAGTCATGGTGACAACCGCCATTGTATGCCTGGGCAAAATCATGAGGTATGAAAGGCTGAAAGCCAGAAATATGCCGTAGGTAGGTATCAGTAACGGACTGAAAAGAAAGGAAAAGCCTCGGGAAATATAATACAGTAGCTTGTCGGCAGAGGGTATCCGGGTTGTATAATTCATGTTCATGGGGGTGTTAAAGCTGTTGGCGCATACGAGATGACGGGATGGATAATTGTTCGCGATACTTAGCTACGGTGCGACGAGCAAGTGGAAATCCCTGCTCGTTCATAAGCCGCGCCAGTTCGGCATCAGACAACGGATGCCGTGCATCCTCCTCCTCAATCAGTCGCCGCAGACGTTCAGCTATTGTGCGCGAGGAGATGTTATCACCGAACTCCTCATTAAAGAAAAACTTCAGCGGGAAAATGCCGTATTGGGTCTCGACATATTTGCCGTTTGTGGCGCGTGAGATGACCGAGAGATCGTCACCGGTGCGTGCCTTAATATCTTTCAGAATCATCGGCTTGATATCCTCCTTGTCCCCGGTAAGGAAAAAGGGAGTCTGAATCTCGACAATAGCATGCATAATGCGCATCAGGGTGCGTCGGCGCAGCTCAACAATGTCGATAAAGCCGGAAGCGTTATTTTGTTGCTTGCGTATAAATTGCTGCACATTGCGGTCCCTTGCGGTACTGCCCAACTCCTTTTCAGCCCCCTCGGGCGTGAACGTCTCAGAGAGATGCAAAGCCGGGACTGCCGAGGGCATAGTTAATCGCAATTTTCCGTCCACATTTTCAACGAGGAAATCAGGGATAATACCTGCCGATAGGGCCTCTGTCGGGTCATCAGACTGCAGTAATGAGCCGGGCTTGGGATTCAGGGTCTTTATAAGATCAATGGCGCGGGTCAAGCGCTCGGGCGTGAGATTAGCCTCCCGTGCAAGAAGCTTAAAATTGCGACGCGCAAAAATATCAAAATAATGAGTGATGACAAGCAACGCATCATCCCGCTGCCGGGAGGGAGCCTTGCGCTGCAGTTGCAACATAAGGCAATCGCGCAAATCAACTGCGGCAATGCCGGGTGGGTCAAGGGCCTGTACCTTCTTCAACACAGCCCTTACCTGCTGAGGTGTCACCTCAATACCCTCAGTGTTATCAATATCTGTTGCGATATCTGACGTTGAACGACGAAGGTATCCGGCAGAGTCAAGATTGCCGATAATGTACCGGGCTATGAGATTCTCGGCAGGAGACAACTGCAGAATTGAAAGCTGGTGCAAAAGGTCATCGTAGACAGCATCCTTGTATGGGGCGCGAATATTCTCCTGCATCCACGGGGCGACTTCCCGAGGCACCCCGGGACGATAAGCGGACCGGCCATCATCCTGATAGTCAACTATCTGCGACGCTTCGGCATCCTCATCCACCCCCGGCATAAGTTCAGCATCGGGACTGTCCATCTCAAGGGCCGGGTTATCGTCAACCTCACGGCGCACCTCCTCCTCAAACCGGCTTTCATTCATCTCAAGCAAGCGAAAATACCTTACCTGCTGAGGGGATAAAACCTGTCCAAGACGCTGTGTCTGTGTCTGAGAAAGAGATTGCTTATTTAACGCCATGGCAAAGATTACTGTGTGACAGCAATGCGCCTGCCCTCACTCACGAAGTGCTCACCATCATCAGACAACTCTGCACGGTAAACATATATTCCGCGACCCACGCGGCGACCGTTGTTATCGGTAAGATCCCAGGTGAGGGGAACTGAGGTGAACATGTCGCTACGTCCTTTGACACTTTGTTTCCATACCTGCCTGCCTGCTATATCATACACGGTCACTGCAACAGTAACGGCAGCATCGGGGCGGTTGTGCGATACATAGAAATTGGCCTGTGTTGATGCCGGATTGCAATCGGTATACACATCGATGATTGAGGGACGCTGATCGGGGTTAACAAAGAACGGAACCTCAGCCTGTGCCACATTATTTGAGGTATCCCAAACGCGGAACTCCAACGTGTGGTTGCCGGGAGCCAATCCCTGCAAGGGATAGGTCACAGTTCCCGAGGGAGTACCATCGGCAGCCGGGGTGTAGTAGTCGCTGACGTCGGTATACGTATCCGACCCGTCGACACGCAGCCACAAGGTATGGCCTATACCGGCCTGCGACAGGTTGATGCCAACATCATCACTTACCTTGGCAAATACCATGGGTGAATCATTGACAGTATCACCGGGTTTAAAGGTGGCTTGGTTAAGGTAAAGCGCATCAATCACCGGGGCACTGTCATCAACCGAGGTTTCATCAAGGCCATATACATAAAAATCGCGGTTGGCGCCACTGGCCTCAACGCCCTTGTCAGACAGGGCATAAAGATTCAGGGTGGCATTGCGCCAGTTCCAGGCAATCTCGCCGGGCATGGCAACCTTCAACATAAATTTTCCGCCGACAATTGAGTCACAACCGGCATACAGTCGGTTGCCCATTCTGTCAAAAATGCACTCCTTGCCGGGATTGTCATTTTCGCCACGGCCCAATGACTTCACCGACTCCTCGGCATCATACACCGTTGAGCGGACAATACCGTTGAAGTCGGTGATGGGGTTGCCGTTGACGTCTGCAACATACCCCTCAATCGAGGCTATCTGTTGCCCCATCAATACTCGGTCGCTCTCCTCGTCATCAATATCAACACCATTGATGGATGTTACCACCATTCGGTTATCAGGGGTGGGCACACGCAGGGCCGGGTCGCCTGCAAAGGTGTAACGCAAGCGGTTGGAGTCATGTACACCCTTGTTCTTGGCACGGCGAAAGATCTCGCCAATGGGATAAGGGCGCCCGTGGCCGTCGCGTTCCATAACTGCCTCGGCAACCTGCAAGGTGAAGATACCGTTTGAAGAAATATAAACCGGGCGCAGGGGTGTCAGCGAGGCGATGATGCCACCTTGTGCATTATTCATCATCAGCTCTATACCGCAATCCTGGGTTCCGTCATAGCGTGAGAAGGTACAGGTGGGAGCATAAAGGATGGGGAGGCGGCGAAAGAACATATTATCGCTGAGGTCGCTGCGTTTTACCATACCCTCAGCGGTCCAGGTGTCGATAGATGCGTGACCTACATACCACCACCATGCCGACCCCTCGTCCAACAGACGATACATCAGGTCTCGGGCGGCGGTTGTGATGCCACCGATTTTGGGATAGGCGTCAATGTAGACCTTATTGTATATGAAGTTGTCGCCGTCGCGGCTGTTCTGCATCTGTGTAACGGCAGCATCGGCCTGGTCAAGGTGCACGCCGTTGTCCTGGTCATCAGCTACCACAACAAACTTGTTCTTCCAGTCTCCGGATGGAGCCTTTGTAGCATAGTTTATGGTCTTGTCAACCAATACGCGCGCCTCCTCGGCATATCGTACCGGGAAACGACCTATGGCGATACTCAGTTTGTCATTGCCGATGTCAATACCTGACCCGTCCTCAAGCATGGCAAGGATATCGTCAGATGAGAAGGAGTATGACTCATCGGCGCAACCATCGGTTTGCCACGTGGGGATAGTCTCCCAACCCGACACACGCATCCACTCGGTGAGGTGACGATGATCAAAGCTGGGACGCGACATCAACAATGCGTATCTCAACTTGTGGGTACCGTCCTGCCCGCGGTCATAGAACATTTTGAACATGCGGCGCACGGCACCGGCATCGGCCACGCCACTACCGAACTCATTATAGACCTTCTCGGGGTCCACAACAAGGACACGCAGGGAGTCTGCGCTGTTGCGGTGCATATCAGCCAGTCGCTCAGCCTGTTGAATCCATGCCACCGGACTGATGATAATCATGTCAGGGGTGGGTTCACCATGCAGATTCTGAGGACGAACCTCGCCCTTCACCTCGGGGGTGAGCAAGTTTTGTCCGGGCTTCCAGGCGGCGTAGCGGCGTATCCCCGGGCTTGGGTTAACCCAACCGTGACCACCTTGCACCGACTGCAGACGCATTGCCGTGACGGCTTGGGGGTCAGTAACATCCCATACGCGTGTATCATCGTCAGCACCCTCGATAAATAACCCGGTGACATCACTGCCGAACTCAAGCGAGCGGTTGTTGGCGGGCATGCGCAACTTGCGTTTATAATTCAGCGTCAGATAGTCAAGATTGGCCGTGGTGACAACCCCACCGGCCGAATAGTTTACGCCGACATTTATCGATGAATTATTGCCGGGGACAAAAGTGCGTCGTATCACGGTGGTATCCCCGTAGGCATTGTGGGTGGTAAAGGTCAGATTGGTTTTACCCCCCAACAGGACACCGTCAGCAGTCAGTGAGACCGCCCCGATTTGTGTGCTGCGTGAGAAAAACACACACCGCAGTGTGGCGTCTGTGCCAAGAACTCGGTCGGGGGTGTCAAATTTGAACGTATGTTGGGGCGAGAAGCGGAAGTCCTCACCTAACAAAAGGTGCCCCGACTCACCGGGCGAAAAGTTATCAACCTCATAATGCACTGCAGCAGTGACAGTTGACTCAAGCTCGCGGCCTGAAACATCAACTCCTTCCACAGGTATTGCAGGACCCTGATCCGGGGCAGTTTCGCTCAAAAAATAGAACCCTTCAACCGAATAGGGGTTGATTCGTTTTGTCCAGTTCAACGTGCCGTCGGGAGAGATCCATTGCCACGGACCCTGGGCATAAAAATAGATGCCGGCCGGAGTGGTCTCTTGCTGCACGGGGGGTAAGTCGTCAATTATGGTGCCGGCGATTAGCAGGTCACTCATTCGCGCGCCACCGTACCCGTATACGTGCACGGCCGAGGGGTCCTTAAACCCCATTTGCCGCAGCATGGCAACGGGTATGAAGTGCATACCGGTTTCTTTTACCGAAATCTTAACCCAGCGCCCCTGCGCCAGCTTTGAGGTCTCGGCATAATGTGTCGTTTTCAGGGCCTGTGCTTCAGCGCATCCCAGGCAAACAAGAATTATGGCACAAATATATCTTATTATTCTTTCCATTTTGGCGTATCTTCTCTGAAGATAAACGTAAATTGCAGCCCGATATTGCACGGGAATACAACACTTGCCCGATTATTCCTCACCCTCGTCATCAACGGGGTCAACGGTGTTGTGTTCGGTGAAACGCATAAAAGCATTGCGGCTGCCATTAAAGGTATTCAGGTCTACTGCTCCTGATACACCGTCAAGTCTGCCACGGTGGCTATGTTGCCACAGGTGCCACGGAATTGAGTCAGCCACCGGTGGGTCAGTAAATGAACAAATCCAAAGAGGGAGGGAGGCAAGAGAGGTCCCTGAGATGAACAGGTCATACCCCTGCTTGTTTGTGTAGAGCATTACCCGATGCCCGCGGCTCTCAAGATATTTAACCATCTCCGTCAGGCCGGCAATTACCTCATTGCGATTAAAGTTTGATGGATTTCCCCAACACTCCACATCTATAACTACCGGGAAATCAAGGTGACGACCGCGCACGGCGTTCAGAAAGTTCAGCGCCTGGAGGTCCCCCGGGGTATCAAACCTGAAGAAGTGGTAGGCACCCACTTTCAGGCCGCTTTTGGTGGCGTTGCGCATATTTTCAACAAACCGGCGGTCTTGATGAGTTGCTCCTTCCGAGGCTTTTAGCATAACGAAGCGAACCCCAGAAAGCTTTAGAGACTCAAAATCAACCTGCCCGTTGTGCGCCGACAGGTCTACCCCTCTGACGGGGTATTGAGCCGGGTCCGGGGTAACGACATAGCTGCGCCCGAAAACGCCGAATTTCACGATAAGGCATGCAACAGCCACCAGCAATAATAAACAAAGAGACACCAGCCAACGACGCCATGACCAGCCCGCTGACACGTTCCCTTGCTTATTGCCGGTATCTGTCATTGCAACATATCTGCCGCCCGCCTCAGGGCTTTGATAAAGGTATCCACTTCAGCACGGGTGTTGTACGCAGCAAATGACGCTCGTACACATCCCTCAATCCCCAGTCTGTGCATTAGTGGTTCGGCACAGTGGTGCCCCGTTCGCACGGCCACCCCCTGTTTGTCCAACAGCATTCCCACATCATAATGATGAGCGCCGGTGAGGTTAAACGAAACAATTGCGCATTTGCTGGGAGCAGTACCATAAATCTCTATCCCGGGGAAATCTGCCAACTGCGACATACAGTAATCAAGAAGAGAGTGCTCATGTGCTGCAATTGACTCAATACCCTCATTTTCGAGCCAGTCGATTGCAACCCGCAATGCGGCAATGTCAATAAAGTCAGGGGTACCGGCCTCAAACTTAAACGGAATATCGGCAAAGGTTGTGCCACTGAAGCTCACGCGGTCAATCATTTCTCCCCCACCCTGATATGGGGGCATCTCCCTGAGCAGGGAGGCTTTTCCGTAAAGGACGCCAACACCTGAGGGGCCATACATCTTGTGCGAAGAGAAGGCATAGAAATCCACACCCATGTCCCGAACATCAATCTTGAGATGCGGAGCACCCTGGGCTCCGTCAACAACCATTATCGCGCCGGCAGCGTGCACCTTGGTGGCTATCTCCTTAATAGGGTTTACCGTTCCAAGCACATTTGAGGCGTGGGCAATGGAAACAATCTTGACGTTTCCTTCATCAAGATACCTCAGGAGTTGGTCGAGACACAAGGTACCATCGGGGCTTATGTCCACTACCTTGATGGTGAAGCCGACTTTCTTCTGCAACAGTTGCCATGGCACTATATTGGCATGGTGCTCCATCACCGAAAGGACAAGAACATCATTCGGGCCGAGCAGCATCCCGCCAAGACTTGATGCAACGAGGTTAAGGGCCTCAGTGGTTCCGCGTGTAAATATTATCTCCTCATCAGCCTCGGCATTGACAAACCGGGCGGCGGTGTGGCGGGCACGTTCCTGCAACTCGGTAGCCTCTTGCGACAGGGTGTGTACGCCCCTATGCACATTTGCTTTGTGGCTAATATATCCGTCAACAATAGCGTCAACCACGCACCGCGGGGTTTGGGAAGTCGCGGTGTTGTCAAGATACACAAGCGGCCTTTTGTTTACCTCGCGTTCAAGAATGGGGAACTCCTTGCGCAACTGGTCTACCGCTTGCATGATTCACAAATTTTTTCGTTGCTGAAACGACGCTCAACCAAGTGATGCAAACGGGCCCGGACCTCAGGCAACCCCACGGTGTCAACAACATCGGTCATAAACGCCTGCATCAACATTCTGCGTGCCTCAGGTAACGGGATACCGCGCGACTCCATATAGAACAGAGCCTTCTCATCAAGGCGACCTGTTGAGGCACCATGTGAGCACTTTACGTCGTCGTTATAAATCTCAAGGCTCGGTTTGGCATGCATACGTGCACCCTCACCGGCCAAGATATTTTTGTTTGATTGGAAGGCGTTGGTGTTCTTGGCGCCGTGAGCAACCAAAATCGAGCCCTCAAAGGCCCCTCGTGAGGCATCGTCCAGAACATACTTGTATAGCTGATCACTCTTACACTCCGGGGCCAGGTGTCTAACCGTGGTATCGTTGTCCACAAGCATTTCCCCGCTCAGGATAGCCATTCCGGCCATTTTCACCTCTGCTCCGGGCTCCACAAGGTCAATGCTGAAGTCGTTTCTCGTCTTCCCGGCGAGCAATGAAACGCCTGTGATTCCAAGCAAACTACCTCCGGTCTGACGAGCGAAGAAGTTGTATCGACGGTGAGTTGTGGGAGCACTCTCCTCTATGTCATAAATCTCAACATTGGCATGCACCCCGAGTGCAACCTCAACAACCTCAGATGCCAGGCAGCAGGGATGTCCCGGTGGTGTATGGTCGCAGAAAAGAATTTTGACCTCAGAGTCCTCCTCGGCTACCACAAGCACACGCCTGAACGCCGCTATCGGCATGCCGGGTGCAAACATATTAATTACCTGAAGGGGTTTGCTTACCTTTACACCCTTGGCGACATGCACATAAACCCCATCCCGGGCCAAGAGGGTGTTCAATGCCACTGCAGGGTCCTCAACGCCCGCCAGTGTGCCATACCATTGATCAACGCCCGGTAGGTGCTTGCGAGCTGCCTCGCTGAGTGACATAAAGGTTAGCCCCTCGGGTAAGCGACTCGCCAAATCCTCAGGCGCCGAGAAGGTGTCACCGTTAACGGTTGCCACCAGCGTTGAAAGATTTGAGTTTGAACAGCGCAACCATTCACCCCTGTTCACGGGCAACGGCATATTTGTGACGTTTACGCCAAGGTCAGGAGCAAACAGGTCGGCGACTGAACTGACCTCATACCCCTCCTGACCCCTCTGGGGCAAACTCACATCCTCACGGGACAATGCCGCGAAAGCCTGACGGCGACGTTCGTTCATCACGCCGGCGCTATTGGAATCAACAGCCTCGCGATTGGCCAGATACAGGTCAAGGTATTGCCTCAACGCCGGTTGCGTGGGCAAATTATTCTCCGTCAACCTCTCGTTTGATGTCGTCATAACCTTTTTCTTCAAGTTCAAGCGCAAGTTCCGGGCCCCCGGACTTCACAATACGTCCCTTATACAGCACGTGCACAAAATCAGGACGTATGTAGTCCAACAGGCGTTGATAGTGTGTAATTACGATGGTGGCATTATCATCGGTACGCAGCATGTTGACGCCCTCTGAGACGATGCGCAGCGCATCAATGTCCAAGCCGCTGTCGGTCTCGTCAAGTATTGCCAATTGGGGTTCAAGGACGGCCATCTGGAATATCTCATTACGCTTCTTTTCACCACCTGAGAATCCCTCATTTACCGAACGGCTGGCCAACTTGTTATCAAGTTTTACGATAGCGCGCTTTTGCCGCATCAGCTTAAGGAAGTCCCCGGCTGACAAAGCGGGTTCATTAAAATACTTACGTTTGGCATTGACGGCTGCACGCATAAAGTTGACCATCGAGACCCCGGGTATTTCAACCGGGTATTGGAATGAAAGGAACAGTCCCTCATGACTGCGGTCAGCGGCATCAAGGGCCAGAAGGTCTATGCCGTGGAAAGTTGCCGAGCCTCCCAAAACCGTGTAAGCCGGGTTCCCGGCCAACACTCCGCTGAGGGTTGACTTGCCCGAACCATTGGGGCCCATGATGGCATGGACCTCGCCGCGCCGGATAGTAAGGTCTATTCCCCTTAAAATCTCGCGCCCGGGAATCCCGGCACGCAAATCTTTAACTTCAAGTAATATATCGTTCATCAGTTTTAGTTTCTTTACAAGGTTACAACGTTTTGACCCGTGGTTTTGTCAATGGCGTGGCTGATTTTTTTCTTACACGTCATGTTCATAATCCACACAAGCCCTATCCTCTTTCCACGGGCCGACAATGGCGGCAGCAGCTACATGGGCCGGATGGTTGGCATATTCCTCAACCGATGCCATGTCAGGCAAAATAGCAGTTAGCACTATGTCCCAACTCTCTTGGGGATTTTGATTTAACCCAACCTCAATTTCTCTGAGGCAAGGTATCTGTACCGGCAGGGTTTTTAAGGCCGCTGCAAATTCTGCAGAAATACGGGCACGCTCCTCAGGGGTACCCCTCAGTTTGAACATTACGGTGTGCTTAACCATTATCTTGGCTTTGGAAGATATTTCTAATTTTTGTATTACAGATTGAGCTCCAAGGTATGATAACTCCCCACATTTTTGTTGATGAAGTAACCGCTTTCAAAGTGGTTATCATCTGCTATGGAGATAGTGATATCCTCAAAGGGTTGGTTATCAGCCGGATTTATACTTGTCAGATTTATTGTGCGTGCGCCGTCACTCATCCCGTTCCATGAGCCGTTGAGTTTGAACCAGCTCGAGGGGTTGTCCCCGGCACGCCTGAGGGTTGACTCATAGGCATAGCGTCCCACGGCAGTGCCATTCGGGTGGAGAGCGACCATTATGCGTATCGGGTAAGTCTTCCCCTCATTCTCAACTGTTCCGGTGCAGACAATACGCGAGGGCTTGGCGGCAGGCTCAACGGGTCTCTCCACAGCCTCAGAACTCTCACGTACGGCACGTGCAATGTCGGATTGGGGCGGAGCATAATTGCTGCGCACAGGCTCCGGGGAAATCGGCTCGGCTTCTTCCACCTCAACCTCCTCTTCAGCCGGCTTGGGATGTCCCCAAGGGCTGTCAATGTCGGCATACCAAAACGCAAGTATCACCAACAGACCGGTGAGGCACACACCGATTATTGTCCACGGCACCCAACGCGCGCCCGAGCGGCGCGGCGGTGGAGTCATCATCGGTCGGCCGGGGGGTGTAGGCCGGGGCTCCGGTTCTTGGCCGAGAGTAACCGGGGGTATATGCAGCGGCGACCCGCAGACCGGGCAAAAACGTGCGCGGTCTGAAATCTTTGTGCCGCAACGCGAACAATATATCATTGGCATCTTTACAGGCGTTGAAAGTGGATAGCACGTTCTACCTGCAAAGTTAACATTTTTTGTCGTTATTGCGACAAAAATCGGCATCCCATACGGTCAGGAGAATACTCTCGTATTTACTGCAATACTTTCATGTTTTCAACAGCCAGATTTCCTGATGAATGGATAAAATGTGATATGGAGTAAAGGCCCTCAGGGTTCTTGAGGTCCACTGTGGTAAATGTACCACGGGGATATTCTTCCCACCACTTCCCTCGCCCGGGTTTGGTGACCATAAAATTGAAAACCGCAATATTCCCCTTCTTTGATGGCAATCTGTGTAATAGAATCAGTTGCCTCTTCCCCGGGAGGAATTTAATATTGGTGTAAACCGACTTTGTCGGCACATCCTCCCACCCGCTCTCATCCACGTAGCGATATCTCATGCCGAAAAGTCGCGCATATTCCTCGCTGTATACGCTTCCTGACTCGTCATATAGATATGTTTCTGCGGTAGGCCGCAAAGATTTTACCGGGTGATAATTAACGAATAGCAACCCACGGGCCGGATTGAAGAATAATATTGAATCCACCTCAATCTCCGGAAACTGCGCTATGTTCTTTGCCAGAAAACCCTCCAGTTTCGGGTAAACTGCTAATTGCTCACGCGTCTGAATCAGAGCGGTATCAGCAATCCACCATTCGCAGCCAAAGGCCAACTCTTGCCCGGCTGTGTTGACTGCATGCCCGCTGTAGCTGTCAACATGCCACTTCTGTGTGGAGAACATCGGTAGTCGCGGTGATGAACATGACGCGAGCCCCAGAGCTGCCGCAATGATTATCAGTGTGAAAGTTTTCATAATTCAGGGATTATCTTCCGGCAAAAATATAGTTTTCTGCACTAATCCCTCTCAACAAATGTTGAGACATGCACAACTATGCAGGGGACACAGCATTCCGGCCGTGTCCCCTGCATAATGGGTTTAACTCAACAACGATGGTTAGCGCAGACGGTTGCTGTCACGCAACAGTTTACGGTCGGCACGGATGCCGAATATAGCTAAGATCTGGAACAACAGTGCTCCACATATAAAGGCATCTGACCAGTTCCAGCGCAAAACGCCGTTGTTGGTAAAGTCACAAAGCACGTATACGGTGACACCGATGGTGACAAGGGTCATCATGACCTCAAGCCAGACAAGCGAGATTTGGTAGCCCGGGCGACGGAAACTGCAAACAGCCATGGCTCCCAAAATAATTGCTATGCCCAATGGCACGATTATTCCAAGGAAATCGTATGATTTTAGGGGACCTGAAACCAACTCGCCCTGATCAAATACATCGTCAAGCCATCCAAAAGGCAATACCAAAAAGGCCACAAGGCATCCTAAGGCCAAAATCAACCATACAGTCTGAATTCTTTGAAGTTGCATATCTTATACTTGTTTAATGGTTTTTATGACTTTATAACAATACTGGCCCACTTTCTGTTTATTCCAAAGGCAAGATAATGTTTAACGGCGGCGAATTCGTGGTGACTTAACCAAGCTGAAAGGCTGAAGCACACGGTCCCCGATCCAGGGCGAGAACTCCTTTTTTGTGTTCATCAGGGACTGAATCTCCTCCATCAGCGCAATGATATGTTCGGCTCCCCTATCCTGTTCGACGGTAAGTCTCCTCTTCAAATCATCAATTTGCAGTTGAAGAACAGCATCTTTCACCTCGCACAGCGCACGCTCCACCAGGGCACGACACCGCTCTCGCTCGGTCTCGACATGTACATACTTGGTGTGTATCTTGCTGAGCTGATACTTCTCGCTGACCAGTGCGGTTGAGAGGTTACGAATGGTGTCATCATCCTCATTCATCAACAGGCGGCT
>CAYMNF010000002.1:56143-85645 GCA_964391735.1 uncultured Bacteroides sp.
TGAATATCGGGATTTATAAATTGCAAATCATCATCAGCCAGCGCCTCGGCAATATACTCTATCACCGACATCTCCCCGGCCGGAGTGCCGCTTTCATCCATCAGCTCGCACATGGTCACCATGCCATACCGCACGGCATAACGCAGCAGTTGCAACTCAAACGGCCGCAGGCGCTTCGCCCTGTCATCCTGCGGGGGTTGGGCCTCTTTTCCGTCCTCAGCCTCGGCCTCCTCCAGCTTGCGCCTTTCTGCCTCAATTTGTTTGCGGCGCGCCTCGTCAACCTGGGCATTGCTGCGCACAACCTTTACGCGGGCGCGCACAACCTGCTCGGGGACACCAAGTTGCTGGGACAAGGTCTCGCAATAGAGTGAGCGCGTAACATCGTCCCCAATCAACGCAACGGTGGCGATTATCTCATTTATCACCCCGGCGCGGGCGGTAGGGTCATCGGGCCGCACTCCCTGCATCAGGATTTTGCTCTTGAAGGTGATGAAGTCTACGCGGTTACGGGCCATGTATTCACTCACCTCATCTGATGTGTGGGTACGGGCAAAAGAATCTGGATCCTCACCGGGAGGGAATTGAAGCACATGGACCGTCATCCCGCTGCTTAACAGCATATCAATACCGCGCAACGAGGCCTTGATGCCAGCCGCATCGGTGTCGTACACCACGGTTACATTGCGTGTCAGTCGCCGCAATTGCTCAATCTGTTGAGTGGTGAGGGCCGTCCCCGACGATGCTACCACATTTTCAACGCCGGACTGGTGCAGGGAGATAACATCAAGATACCCCTCAACCAGGATTACGCTGTCCTCACGGCGAATGGCGGCACGGGACTGGTAGAGGCCGTACAGCTCTCGCCGTTTGCTGTATATCTCGCTCTCGGGTGAGTTAATGTATTTGGCTATCTCCTTGTTGGCATCAGAAAGTCGTCTACCACCAAAGGCTACCACACGGCCTGATACCGAGAAAACCGGAAAGATTACACGTCCGCGAAAACGGTCATACTCTTTTCCCTGCTGGCTTTTTCCTACAAGACCGACTTCAATAAAATTTTCAATCGGATACCCCTTTTTGCGGGCGTGGTTGATTAGGTCATCAAAGCTGTCGAGGCTGTATCCCAGATGAAACCGCTTTATCATTTGCGGGGTAACGCCGCGTTCACGCAGATAGGACAAACCAATGTTGCGGCCCTCATCAGTCCCCTGCAGGCGCTCCTCAAAATGCTCGAGGGCAAACTCGTTAGCCGCCATAAGGGCCTGCCGGCGGTTTTCAGCCTCAACCTCCTGTGAGGTCATTTCCCGCTCAGGAACCTCAATATTGTATTTTTTTGCAAGGTGAAGCAGTGCCTCGGTAAAGGTCATGTGCTCCAGTTCCATGATGAAGTTTACCGGCGAGCCACCCTTGCCACACCCGAAGCAGTGACATATACCACGTGAGGGACTCACCGAGAAGGAAGGTGTCCGCTCATTGTGGAACGGGCATAACCCTATAAGGTTTTGCCCCCTACGCTTCAACGACACATAGTCTGACACCACCTCGACAATGTCGGCGGCATCAATAATGCGTTGGCGGGTCTCTCGGTCAATCTTCCTCATCTGCGGTCTTTGAATTGCAAAATTACGAAATTTCCCTCAAAATGACTACCTTTGCACACATGGCAGACAATTCTGAGGGGAAATCGCTACAAACCACGTCACTGGACCGCGATAAGGTTAACGACACAGCGGCGTGGCGCCTCATGATGCGTATTGCTCCCGCGCAGATTGATGTCATGGCATACAACCCGCATCAGGACGGCTCACTGATAATGCACTCCGTCCCCTTGGCCGATGCCAACCTTAACAGCATTGAGGAGGCTGTGTATGAAAACACTTTTTTACTGAAGGAGTTTGCCCGCATTGATGTCATTTTTGCTTCATCGGCCTTCATGCTTTTGCCCTCAGACGTCACTGAGGATGAGTCTCGGCAACTGATGGAAGATGCCTTCCCCGATGCCCCCACAAATGTTATCGAGGACAATGTTTCGCCATCCATAAAACTAACATATAGTGTGGATGCCGCTTTGGAGGGGTTTGTGCGTCGCACATTCTTCAATGCCCGGGTGCATCACTGCCTGACGCCTCTCATTCAATATTTCATGAACGGCGTTCGCGGAAACGCTTTGCGTATGTGCGTAAACGTCAATCGTGACAGCATTGATGTCATTGCATTTGACCACAACCGGCTACTCCTTGCCAACAGCTTTAAAAAGGTTACCGTTGAGGATGCCCTCTATTATATTCTCTCAGTGAGGGATTTGCTGTTTAAGGAGCAACTCGCTCAGGGCCGAGGCGTTGAAATCGTTATATCAGGGCCGCCTGCCAAGCGTGCCGAGCTAATACCCGTGCTTAGCCGCTATGCCTCACCCGTAGTGCCGGTGATATTCCCCTCAGCCATGTTCAATGCCGGCAATGAGTCTATGAATGCGCCGTTTGATTTAACCCTGACCTCACTATGCGAATAATACGTGGCGAATACGGACGTCGCCGCTTCAATGTCCCCGCCAATATCACTGCCCGCCCCACTACAGACTTTGCCCGCGAAAACATCTTCAATGTTATTGAGAACCGTTTGGATATTGAGGGAATAAGGGCATTAGACCTCTTTGGAGGCACCGGGGCCGTTACCTTTGAGTTGCTGTCACGCGGAGCCGCCCACGTCACCTGCGTTGAGAAAGCGGGCGTGCAAGCCGGATTCATCTCTAAGGTAGCAAAGGATCTGGGATGTATCGACCGTCTGACCCTGATTCGCGGCGACGTCTTCAAATGGATAAAAACAGCCCGCGGAAAAGTTCAGCCATTTGACTTTATCTTTGCCGACCCCCCTTACGACATGCCTAACTTTGACGCGGTGGCACCCGCCGTGTTAGACGGAGGACTCCTCGCCCCTGACGGCCTCTTCATACTTGAGCACAGCGCCAAGCGCTCATACGCCGACCTCCCCGCGTTTGACGAGCACCGCGCCTACGGCTCAGTAAACTTCTCCCTCTTCATCCCCGCATCAACACAATAAAACCCGACTGACATACCGTATCAATATACAGAAGTGTCACCTGAGGTAAATATAAGAAGACAAAACAACTACAACTAATCAGAAGTCTTTACATAAGAAGGGATTTTTGTTTATAAGTATTTATTTCAGCGAAAATTTTCATCAAATTTCAAAAAAAAATCTTTCCTGAAAATTTAACAAATCCTCTTTCGGGTGGTAGAAATACTTTGTAATGATTTCACTCAATCCCACTCATAGCAATGCGGGTGGGTACTTATATTTTCTGGCGATCCCAAAACATTTCAGGCAGCTCTGCGATATGTACTTGTCTATGTCAGAAATTTTTGCAACATTTGCGGCACGTATAATTAACACCTACCGAAGCAAGAAAGACGAAGACAAGACATATTTCAAACATAACTTTTTAGACAAGTTATTTGGACTTTAGCAAATCTGGTAAATTTCTATTGAGTCACCAAATAATAAGTCAGAGAGTTGGTTTGTACCCGCTAAGGGCGCAGACTGCTTTTTACTTATTTGGACTCACGGTTTACCAGAACCTGCTAAAGCAAATGAGGAAAAGTTTAGGCTGTCGCTCTTTTTTCGTGTGGAGGTAAGTTCTACTAAAACTTTTATTTGTTATATGAAACATAGAGTCTTAATTTTTTTCGTACTATGGCTTTCAACATTAGCTGTAAGTGCACAAACAATCCATCATGGCCAGGGAGTGGTTTCTGTGCAAAACGGAGATAGGTATAAACTGACTCGCAATTTAAAATCCGATAATGGGGGAAGTGTGTCAATGACTTTCACCGGTTTACTTAAAAATGGTAAACGAGATGGGGTATGGAAACTGACATCAACATATAACAACTATGGAGGTGGAAATGGGTACTATTTTACTGGAACCGCAACTATGACCCGTACTTACTCAGAGGGAATTCTCAATGGTCCATATACTTTGAGTCAAAAAATCAAGCAACGTACCGGTGCTTATAATCCATTCAAAGGAGGGTGGGTATATGGTCCAGTTGAAGACGGGTCTGAACATGTATCAGGAAGTTTTAAGAATGGAAAACCCACAGGAAAGTGGGTTGTAAATGGTCCCTTGCTGAAATGTACGTTTGAATTATCAAACGGCACACCTATTGGTGAAGTTAATGTGACAAAGACTGCTATGGGTGGTGGTATAAAAGCCCGATTCCGTGATGGTTATCTCGTTTTTTGGAAACCTCTTACAAACGAAGCATACGTTGAAGGTCTATCGTGGGATGAAAGTGAAGATCTGAAGAGTCTGCCCGACCAAAATAATTGCAATTTGCTTGAGGATTTTACTTTTTTGGAGGACTATATGCGTGGAAGTGACTTTCAAAAATGGATTTACGGTTATCCCAAGGGAAGTTCTGAAGAGAAATTTTCAATTCCTTATAAAATAGCAGACAAAGAGAGCCATAAAAAAGATTTCGGCACCCCTCCCGAGGATGTCCAAAAAATGCGAGAACGAAGCCGAATTGCACGACTATATGATTCATCATGGAAGTTGGATAATAAATACTCAGGAATCATTAGCAATAAAATCAAACAGTACCAAGACTCATTGCCTGATTGGCTACTTGATATCAAAATAACATATAATCTGACCGGCGGGGAACGTTATACAGTATCCGAGTTTTTTAAACAAAATCCTGATTGCCTGGAATTTGCCCTAAAAAACAAATCTGACTCAGTTAGCAACTCCAATGTGAAAGAATGGTATGACTACCAACAAGATTATGAAAGATATTTGAATTACGACAACTATTTTCTCAACTATTTATCTGAATTAGCATTGAAAGAAGCTGATCAATACCATATAAACACGCAGGCTAATAGTACTGAATTTTTCGATATAGCCAGGTACCATTTCAGACCAAAAATTGGAAATAATGATTTTGTATTTGAAGCTAATTCTGATAAACACACATTCCTTGCGGCCGTATGTCCTGACGGGAAACTTGTTGTACATATTGATCCCGATAAACAAAATAATTGGCGCCGGTATCTCGAGAAGCAGTATATAGAGTGGGCAAAAGATAGTTTACCGATTGGTGATAAAGAGCGTGATTTATATCTGATCGATAAGTTTATTACTAAATACACTGGAAACAAAGATTTTATAATAAAAGAAAAAGACGCATCTAATGTTGACTTCTCAAATGTTAGAGAATACATTATCAAGAGCATAAAAGAGAACCCGGATATTATGGATTTTGACAAGGGTAAACTAAGCTTTTCATACTTAACCGGTGGTGGTAATTTTGTGCATTTTGATGTCTATACCGTAAATGAAGTTCTTACAATTCTTGAAAAGAAGAAAAAATTCCGCAAACTCAGAGAAACATTCCCTAAATCTGAATAATCAAGACTGAATCCGGTGCGGAGGTGCTGAACGAGATCCTTCTGTTCACAAACGGAATATCACATACTGCAGTTAGAATTTAATTTGCAAAAATGGGAGAAAGGATGTAACTTTGCACCGCAAGCCGCAATAGCTCAGTCGGTAGAGCATTTCATTCGTAACGAAAAGGTCGTGGGTTCGAGTCCCACTCGCGGCTCAAAAAGAAAAGATAATTAAAGACTGTTAAACAGACTTCTATAACGTTTGTTTAACAGTCTTTTTTATGTTGTTAATATAAGATTATTGAGGCTTAAAATTGGGCCTATTTGTAAAAAAGTATGCAAAAAGCTCTCAAATGGCTCAGAACATGCGAAACTCTTACTCGCCACTCTGTCCTCCAAGAGCTTGAATTTGCCGAGAAGGTACTCAACATTTTTTGAGAATCCTACAATTGAAACTTCTGAAAGTAAATTATTATTCCGAGCCTGAGACGGCTATATCTTTTAAAATTTGCTCTGTTGGGGGTGTAGGAGGATGACGGTGGCGGTGGCATTGTCGTATCCTTTGGCGGTGCGTCCGATGGGGGCGCCGTCGGTGAAGGTTGGGTCACAGACGGTGTAGCGGGCGCCGCTTAGCAGGATGTAGTCACCTGGTACCTCAGAGGGGAAACGTACTGCGGAGGCGAGGTGCCCGGGGTAATACACCAAAAGAACGTCAAGGCCCAAAAGGTCACGCACAAGTCGCGTAAAAAGAATGGCACGGTCTTCACAGTCGGCGTATGGATAATAAAGCGTCTCGTCAGGGAAAAAGGCGCGGTCATGCCCCCAGACCTCATTGTCCAACTTATATTCAAACCCGGTTTGCACCCAATTGAGTATCCTTGCGACGGCTTCATGTTCGCTCAGGCCCTTGATGGCACGCTGCATGACGGGGTACAGGCTCTCACGGGCCTCAGGGCTCAACGGGGTGTTGGCATAGTTTGCCCAACGGGTCATGATGTTGTCATTGAGCTTTGAGTTTGGGTAACGGTTGAAGAATTCAATAAGGTTTTTATTGACGCTTACCGAGCAGGCGAGGTCGGGATACTTGCGCGAACTGCGCAGCCGCGGGGCACTCATATCTTTGGCGGCCAACGGCAGCTCATTGAGGGTAAGGGACATTGTTTGCTCACGGGGAAATGAAGCGTTTGAAATGTACAACATTGTGTTTTCGGTCCCGTAGGGGTAATACCTCTGCCCATCAAGATTGTAAAAGGGGCCGAAAATTATGTTGTCTGAGGCATAAAGCATAACGGGAGTCCCTTGCTGAGCACGTGCAAGGCGAATACGATACCCTGACTGGCAGAAGAGCCATGCCGTGAGGAGAGTTGCACGCGCCTCATCACGAGGAAACGCTTGTCGTGCCACGCTGTTCAGCATCTCGAGATAGGCCCAATCACATAGCCGATATTTATCTCTGAGGGCAAGGCAATCACTCAGCGTGGCATCAAGCCGTGAGTCAGACATCTCCCTCCAACTCTTTGCCACCGACGGCTCGTCGCCACCATACCAGCCGAACTGCGCGCGCGGGCTGAACCTGACGCGGTCCCGGTTCCCGAGATACGAGAAGGCGAGCCACGCGTCAGTGGCCTGTGGCGTGACAACAGGTGGATCTACGGGTTGCGGCCGAGGAGCTGGGACGGTCTGGTCGGGCCTAACCACCTCATTGTACTTCAGGATGAGGTCCTCCCGAACGGTTTCGTCAATCTTCGGGACCGGGGGCGTCGGCGGCTCAACCGGGGGCTGAGTTATCGAGGGCTTAACTTCCTGCCATGGTGAGGACAAAAACGTTGCATAATCCTCGTTTATCTTTTGGCGGAAGTTATCGTACTCCTCACGCGCTTTCCTCAGGAACTCATTATACCTCTGTACGGCATCTTGCGCCGAAATGTCCTGGGCCACAAATAGCATCCCGACGACACACGTTATAATATGATGGAATCGCATACTGCGTCAGAAAACTACACTTGCACCGACAATGTATTTCTTCATCACCGACTTGGCATTGAGGCCGAAGTCCGGGAAACAGCCTAAGTCAGACATTCCCTTTGAAACGGTCCCGGACAGGTATATCGGGCCCAATCTTAACCAGAGCGCGAAATCCCAGTTAATGCTGAATGCCTTGGGATAGGGAGGCTCACCAAACTCTACGTTCTCTTTATCAGTCTCGTATGTTGAGCCGAAATCCTCATAGTATGTCCCGGCCAGCGACCAATTGAATCCGGGGCCGGTGTGGAAACCCACTGCTATCTTTTTGCCTAAAGGGAACTGGTATAGGATATGCAAAGGGATGCTGAGGTCAAATTCAAAATAGTCCTTGAAGTCTGAGCTCTCATCCTTGGTGCTCGACAGGTAGAACTCGCCAAACAAGCCGGTGTACAGGCCCAACCCAAACTTGAAAGCGGGCTGAAAGTGGAAACCTGTGCGAATGCCATGCAGCCAATGGTTGAAACCGTCAGACCACACCCCGTTCCAGCCCGTTTCAATGTTGACACTGTCATCATCTGACTCACCGCTCACTACAATCTGCTTGGTGACGTATGAGAACTCCCACCCCCATTTTGCCGTGCGATACTCACTCTCCCACGGCCATACAAAAGCACGCCCGCTTTGCAGTTTTATCTGGTGGTCAACCGGCATCTTTTCGGTTATCTTAAGGCTCTTTTTCCCCTTGTGGCCTCCCTCGTCACTGAGGGTGATGGTGAAACTTTGGTTGTCGGCAGGCAACCTCAGTTGGTGAGATGTGCTGTAGCCAGCGGGGGCATTAACTCCGGTAGCAGAGATAATACTTGTTGGCACGGCATGGCCATTGTACAACCCCACGAACTCAAGGGTCTTGCGCGCCTGGGGAGCAAAGAAAATCCTATCGGTGTTGGCGTCCACCTCAATGGCACGCTCATCATATTTGTCCTTATTGATTTCAGCCTTTACCGAGTGGGGGCCAAAGGGTACCACGGCTGTGACCTCCTCACCGGTACCCACATACTCACCATCGAGATAGTAGTTGGTATTTTTATCACCCTTGGTTTTGAAGGTGACATTCCGCTTGTGCCTCAAATCCAGGTCCTTGAAAGTTTGATAATCAAAGTCGGTGTTGCGGATATCCACTGCTACCTCGGTACTGTTTTGGTCGGTGCCCGCGCCCACAGTAATCCTGTACACCCCGTTCGGGACATTATCAAAAATAGCCGGCGAGGGTTTTTGCCCGAAATCTCCCAACGTAATCATTGGAACAAGGCCGGGGTCAGCAGCTGCTTTGACCTCAACCTTGTGCAGGGCCTCAAGCTCGGCCTCAACACTGTATAGTGTGCGCGGGCGCAAAAATATCGGCATCACAATGGTGTCACTCCCGAAACGAGGATGGTAGAGCGATACGGCATCGGTATTACCCGGCACGAATACCGTCGCCGTGACACCGTAAGCGGTATTGCGCTCAACGCGCACAGGCTCGCCGGGCTTGGCTGAGAAATGGATCTTATCCAATTCCTCGGCCGGCAGCCCTGAGAATTTTATTTCAATAGCGGCGACATCCCTGACCTGACCGGTGGAGGTGGTAGGCCACGCAATGTGCATGGCTGTGAGGTTGCGGTTAACCAATTGACCATTGGCGTCCACCACAGTATCGTTGCTCAGAGAGGAGGTCACCTTGAAAGTCTCTTTCTTTATCCTTATCGGCCCGGCATTCACCAACGAAAAAACGGCGGCAGCCACGGCACACAGCAAAATTCTCTTCATGCGGATACTTTATTAATGGAATGCACTACCGTTAAACACGTATGATAGCGTCAGGGCCTGCCGGTGTGTGGTGGTTTCACATGGTATGCCGTCAACCGTGAACTTGTGTTTGGTAATCGGGTTCAGGATTTCGGCACCGATAATAACCGGCCCGAGGCGCAACTGCAGGCCAACCTCCCAACTTGCCGAGAAAGAGTCAGGAAACTCAGGGAAATACTCATCGGTGTCCTTCAGGAGGTTGTAAGACAGATTATAATCAATCCCGTCTTGGGTGAGTTTGTAGTCATAATACTTGCGAGCCAGACAGTAATTTAAACCCACACCGCCGTGCAGACCAATGGCAACCTTGCGCGCCAAGGGTATCTCATAGAACAGGTGCAAGGGAAGGTAGAGGTTATGCTCCTCATATTTCGAGAAGTCTGTTGTGTATCCCCCGGGGGTCTTGAATTGGTCAGTACTTGCCAGATAACATTCCCAGAAGAGACCGGTGTAGATTCCCAACCCCTTGAAGAACGTGGGCTGGAAGTGCACCCCGGCACGCACGCCGTTAAGCCACTTGTCCTCCCCTTCCCCGGTTGAGACAAATACCATCTTTCCACGGTAAATCTCCTCGCCATCGGCACTCACACGGAACTGTTTCCTTACCCACGCAACCTCCAGGCCTAAAGGAGCCTCATCATACTCCCTATCCCACGGCCAAACAAATTGGCGTCGGCGCTTCAGGTCAATAGCTACATCACGCGCCATGCCCTGCTTAACGGTTATCTTCTTGCTGCCCTGATAACTTCCATAAGTAGCCTTGAAGCGGCACTTCTCACCAACGGGCAGCGTAAAGGCATATTCGGGGTTCAGACCCACTTGGTTATCGCCCCCTTCAATCTCCTGATTCTCCTTACCGTTGACATACAGCTCAAAGGGAACCGACTGGTGCTTGAGCAGGGCTGTGACGTTGAAAGTTACATTGTATCGCGGGCGCAGATGTACCTTGGGAAAGGGGCCGTCAACAAGCAGCTTTACTGTCTTGCGGTCAATATTTTGTGGCGCGTCGTTGTTGACAGCCTTTATTGTATACTCTCCGGCTGGGAGGGTAAGGGTGTAAGGTGCGCGGTCGGCTACCTTTTCTCCATCAACATACAACGAGCTGTTGGAGACATCGCTTGTTATGGTCAGCGGCACACGTTTACGCAGGTCAAAGTCGGCATTTGTGACACCTGAGAACTTGGTATCCTGCATGGTGACATTGATGGTACGTTCAACGGGGGCGATACCGGCACCGGTAAAGGTCAACTTGTGCGTCCCCAATGTGACGTCGGTGAAAGTTGCCGGGACGGTGAAGTGCCTTACGTCATCAAGCCACACTTGGGTTGCCGGGTCATCAACCATCGGTGACACCTGTATGTCTACCCGGCGGGTATCAGACACCTTCATTGAATACACGCCCCGATCCTGCATGGCGGGTATGGGGGTGATGACACCGGTAAAGGTGCGGGGAACAACTTTCAAATACTTATCCTTGGCCTTAAGTGGTAGGAAAATGAGGGTTATATCCTCACCGCGTTCGTTCTTAACTGACCTTATGCCATTGGGCACAATATCAGTGATCTCAAACTTGAATTGTTGAATAACCTCAGGCAGCAAATGCTCATATTCTATGACTACAAGGGCCTGTGAGGTGATATCCTCTCCGTCGGCATCAATCTCAGGCCAGTCAAATGTGACACCTCGGGTTGCCGAGGGATCAACCTTGATGCCCGATGTTTGCAGCTGGGCCATAGCACACACGGCCGTCTGCAAAAACAATATAAGGATAAACTTCTTAAACATTTAACATTTAGTAATCTGACCAATAGTTTTTTAGGCGATTTAAAAGAGGAGGATTTTCAGTATTCATCCTCCTCTAAAATCTCCTCGCAATTTCTTTCTTCAACCGAGCCGCTGATGCCGAAGTGGTATTTACACTTCAGGTAATCGATGTTAACAGCGTTCGGTGTCCATGTGCGCACATATATCTCTGACCCCTCAGGTTTAACGCCTATCAGCAGCGACAGATAACCGGTGTCGTTATACTTCTGTGAGTTATAGTCCTGCTTAAGGCGAATCCAGAACGCCTCATTGAGGTGCGGTGGCGTTGCGGCCTTTGAAATCTTGGCGTCATGGAAAACCAGATGTATGTAGCTGTTGTTGCGGAAGTTGCGTTCAAGATGACGCAAAAACTCATCCTTATTGAAGTTGTGGAACAGAATGCCTCTCACCTTTTTGGCCTTGCGGTTGGCGCTTGTCTCCTTCATCCAGTTACCACGCTTAGCCGGTTTTGCCGCCACCGTCCCGGTGATGATTATGGCATCGCCGTTATATATACGGTCGATATACTCAAGGTCCTTGGTGGTGTAGGCTGTTTGGTAATCCTCCATGAACTTCAGCAGTGCATACCTGCTCTCAAGTTGCCACTGGGAGTCACGAAATATGTCGTTCTCGGCATTATTCGTCAGGGTGTATGCGATGCTTGAAATCTTACGGGTGTCGGGATTGAAACGCAGGATAATATTCTCATTGCGGCTGTGTTTGCCATTGGCCACCGACACGGGGATGCGTCCACCGCGTATATACCGGTCGGCCCTCTCAAAGCGCCATTCGGGAGACTTGCTGACCGAAATAGCCCCGGTGTTTGTCATCATCTTGAATTTCTCAAGGGCCTCCGGCTCAAAAAGGTCATATACCGAGGGGTAGTCGCGTGTGCGCAAAGCCCGTTCCACCGCTTGTCCTGCCTCAAGATAGGGAGCATCCTCTGATCTCGGCAACAGAAATTCCCTTTCCACCTCGCGACGTATCTTGTCAAGTCGCGGTTCAATCCCCGCGGTTATCTCAACGATGCAATAGTCAATGTCCCCGGCCTTCTCCCCTGGGTCGATTGCTATGGTGCCGACATCGGCGGTTATCACCACCGGGACCTTTTTGGTACTGAAAGAGCGATAGTCAACCGGGCGCAAAAGGCGGTATGCGGTCTCCATATCATCCTCAATATCATCGGCGTACGCCGTTAGGATGTTTATTGACACATCCTTACGGCCGGCGAGTTCGGGATACTTCAAGGCCGCCTCGCCGTTTTTTGCCGATACAATTTTGTTATCACACCCGTCAAAATAACTGAAGTCCAGACTTGACACCGGCCTGCCGGCGTAGGTAATAAGCAGATTGACAGTATAGTGGTCCGGGTCAATGGGGTCATATTCCACGCGGCCGTTTGCCAGGGTAACATCAATATTCTTCAGTATGCTCTTTATTTTGTCATCGAGCCACGGTTGGATCAATCGGTTATCCGTCAGCCGATCACGCACGTTGATTTTGTAGAAGCGTGCCAGGTGCTGTCCCTGATTAAAGAACTTCAGGGCCTCGGCAATGTTAGCCTTCCCCTCCTGTATTTTTCCCTCCTCAATCATTGCCATAACACGTTCCTGCATCATCTGCGCCGTGTTTTGCAGTTGCTTTTGGTACTCCTCCTTGCTTATATAAACGAATGCCGAATATGACAGGCCGTCCTCCCCTTCCCTGCTCCAGACAATTTTATGAATATCGTCAAGGGCGACTGCCGACCTTATAACCATGCGGCTGTCATAGGAGCCCCCGGTCTCGTTGATGTCGACATTAACCACAGAGTGTATTGAGCGCGCCAACTCCTCGACAGCGGCATCCACGGCACGTTTCTCGGTAAACTCAAGCGGGCTTTCGGCAAAATAATAGGCATCGGCATCGGCCCTGACAGTTGCCACCCGTGCTCTCTGCTCGGGGGTCTGGGCCGAAACCGATACAAATATCGTTGCCAATAGAAAGAAGAAAAAGAGCCTCCTCATGGCACGTTTCACTCAAAAAGATTATTCCGCGTCCTCGGCGTTGAAAGCCTCGTTGATATGACCACGTATTGCGCGTCCAAACTCGATGTTATCTTGCACCTGACGGCGGAATTGTCCTGAATTTGCCAGCTCGGGGATAGAATAGAATACCCTAACCTCAAATGACCCGTTGGCCTTTTTGCGGTAAACGGTGAAGAACTTCTTCACATCACCCTTCAACTCATTGGCCACCATTTTGCTGTATGTGTCAACTTGTACCTCTGAATATCGGCCGTTGGCATTACCGCTTTGCTCCTCAATGGTGCCCTGGACAGCGATTTGGATTTCGCGAACAAAGTCATTCTCGACAGCTGAACGAGCCATTGACTCTCCCCTCTTGATGGTGGGGGCATCGTCAATGGTTTGTGTGGCCTCGCGATACATTCCGTTGGTAAACTCGGTGTTCAGCAAAAAGTTTTCAAGAGCTTTCTCCAAGGGCATAGCGCCTGAATAAACCCACTTCTCCTTTTTCAGTTCCTTTGCCTTGGCCTTAGCCTGTTTGACGGCAGCCTTTTGGTTTGCCTTAATCTCCTTTTCGGTGTACCCGTATGTTTCAGCATACAAAGCAGGCATGGCTACTGCCAGGGTTAAAATCAACACGAGGGTGCGCAAAATATTCTTCATAATGGATTAGATTAGTATTAATTTTTTCAATCTGTAATAAAAAAGGGCTTTCTCAACAAGGTTCTGTAGCCGCAAATATAATAATTTCAAACTAATCGGGCAAATTTGCTGTGTGGGCGACACCTTATTATGGCAAACTAAGGTTGAGGTGTCAGCAGAAAAAAGCGTATCTTTGCGCCACAAACTATTTATTTATGAAGAAGGTATTAATCATCAACGGACATCCCGATGCCGAGAAATCGGTTGCCAACAAATTTATTCTCGAGAAGGTAGGAGAAATGTTACCCAAGGCTGAAGTACTGACCCTGAGCAAGGAATATCCACACGGCGTTTTTGACATTGAACGTGAACACGCGCGCCTTGAAGCCGCTGAGGTCATTGTCCTTGAATACCCGCTGTATTGGTATGCCTTCCCTTGGCTTTTGCAGAAATATCTTGAGGACACATTGACCTTCGGTTTTGCATACGGCACAGATGATACCCGGCTTAAAGGCAAGAAAGTAATATCATCGTTTACCTGTGGGTCTGATGACACCCAATATCAACCCGGCCAATCAGGCGAGACGTTTGAGGACCTTACGCGTCCCCTGCGCGCTACATGCTGGCTGTGCTCAATGCAGTTTGTCGACGCTGTCATTACCACGGGATTGGAGCCCCCGACCCTCACGCCGGCCGTCACCGACAAGCTAACCGCCCACGCCGAGAAACTCGTCCACCTCATCACCCACGCAATAGGGTAATACTCAATTTCAAGACGCACGGCATACCAATTACAAGGGTAAACACTTATCATCCAGCATTTTTCCCATCCTGGGCTAATACCCACGCGAACGCGCTGAAATTCACCCCGGGATTGTCGGTGTTTGCGGTATACCAATTGCGACATAAATAATTGTCATCCGGCATTTACTCGCCAAGGGATGATACCAGAACGTGTGATTTACGCTTAATTATTGTAATTGTGGGCGCTCGCGTGATTTTGTGGCGGGAGGAATTTTTTTTACCTTTGCGATGAATATGTGGAAAGTCAAGGACCTCAGCAAAATCGGGAAATGCGGACTTTTAAAGCTCGCAGATTATAGGATGCCGATGCGCAAGATGTTTGCGCCCGGTGTCGGTAGATAAGCAGTCAGTGGATAAGGGGAATTGAATCCCTGTTTAATAACCTAACAAAACCAGTTACTGAAGACCGGCACCCACCAAAGGCGTTGGTCATTTTTAAATCAATGTGAAATAGATTACAGATAGTATGGACTACTCAAAACTGAAATTCCAGACACGACAGATACATGCGGGACTGAATGGCGATGATACAACCTGCTCACGCGGCAACGCCATCTACCCCACCTCTGCCTATCGTTTCCCTACGTGCGAATACGCCGCCAACCTGTTTGACCTGTCACAGGCCGGCAACATATACACCAGACTTCAAAACCCCACCAACACGTTGTATGAGGAGCGCGTGGCCGCCCTGTATGGAGCTGTTGGCGCGGTTGCCACCTCATCGGGCATGGCAGCCACCCTTGTTGCCATCACCATGTTAGCATCAAACGGGGATAATATCGTTGCCTCTCCTTACCTCTACGGCGGTACATACAATCTGTTTCGCCACACCCTGCCGCGTCTGGGGATAAACGTGCGCATCGCCGCTGAGGCAACCCCTGAGGCCATGGCTCCCCTGATTGACGAAAACACTAAAGCAATCTTTGCCGAAAGCATGGGCAACCCCACATGTGCTGTCCCCGACCTGGACGCCATTGGGGCGATTGCCGCTGAGAAGGGTGTGCCGTTTGTCGTTGACAACACGTTTGGCGCTTGCGGTTACCTTTGCAACCCGTTTGAGCACGGGGCAAACATTGTTGTGGACTCAGCCACAAAATGGATTAACGGCCATGGCACGGCAATGGGCGGAATAATTGTGGACGGCGGAAACTTTAACTGGCGCAACGGGCGCTTCTCGCATATCGATGGCCCCTCAGAGGGGTATCACGGTCTGAACATGTGCGATGCGTTCGGCAATGCTGCCTTTATAGTGAAGTGTCGTGTTGACGGGCTTCGTGACCTCGGCACCTGCCCCTCGGCCTTTGACAGCTACCTGATGATGTTAGGGTTGGAGACATTGACCTTGCGTGTGCGCCACCAAGTTGAGGCTACCAAAAAATTGGCAGAGTTTTTACGCGTCCACAAGGCTGTGAAAAATGTTGCATACGTCGGATTTGAGGATCACCCCTCACATGTCAATGCCCAAAAATATTACCGTTTCGGTGCCGGCGGTGTGCTGAATGTTGAGCTTTGCGGAGATCTGGACAGCACTGTACGCTTTGTCGAGGCACTGCAACTTGCCAAGCACATGACGATGATTGGAGACTCAGTTACCGTAGTCACCCACCCCGCCTCAACCACCCATAAGCAACTCAGTGCGGAGGACCTCGAGAAAGCCGGCGTTACCCCTACCCTGTTGCGCATATCGTTAGGCCTTGAGGATGCCGAAGACATTATCAACGACTTTCAACAAGCATTTGTGGCAGCCGGGTTATGCTGAAAACCTTCCATTATCCGCATGATTTCACCCTTGAGTCCGGGGCTACTCTGCACGGTTTGGACATTGCGTACCACACCTACGGAGAACTGAACCCGGCCGGGGATAATGCCGTGTGGGTATGCCATGCTCTCACCGCCAACAGTGATGTTGCCGACTGGTGGCCCGGTACGGTTGTGGAGGGAGGATTTCTTGACCCGAGCCGTTACTACACGGTGTGTGCCAACATTATCGGCTCCTGCTACGGGTCGACCGGGCCATGCAGCATCAATCCCGAAACCGGCGAACCGTATTACGGGACCTTCCCGAAACTGACCATACGCGATATGTCTCGCGCATTAGCCCTCCTGGCAGACCATTTGAAATTATCCCGCATTGGGACACTGGTTGGCAGCTCGGTTGGTGGCTTTCAGGCCCTGGAATGGGCCACCGAGGACCCCGGACGTTTCGGCAAAATGATACTGATAGCCACCGCTCCCAAGGCTTCGCCATGGTGCATAGCCATTGACGAGACCCAAAGGATGGCAATTTTTGCCGACCAGACATACGGTGAGCCACGTCCCGATGCCGGTGCAAAAGGCCTTGAAGCGGCCCGCGCAATCGGGTTGCTCACCTATCGCGGCCCCTTAGGGTACAATGCCACTCAGCAGACACCCGAGGCCGAGCATTCCCGACCGGTCTACGCCCACCGCGCATGTTCATATCAGCGACATCAGGGCGAAAAACTCAGCCGCCGGTTTGACGCCTACTCATACGTGACGATTCTTGACGCCTTTGACACCCATGATATCGGCCGTGGCCGCGGCGGCATGCAGGCAGCCCTGTCGCGCCTGGCGATGCCGGCAACAGTGGTAGGCATCAGCACGGACATAGTGTTCACGCCCGCCGAGATGCAAGAATTGGCTGCCGCCCTGCCACAGGCAGAGTATTTTGAGATTCAGTCAGAATTCGGCCACGACGGTTTTTTGGTTGAACATGACCGGCTCAATGAAATCCTCAATACACCCTGACCCAGCAAATTATCATATAATGAAGAATCTGAACATCGGACTATTTGGCTTAGGCACCGTCGGCACCGGCATCTACAAGGTGCTTGAACGCACACGCAACACCCACGCCGAGATCAAGCGCATATGTGTACGTTCTTTGGGGAAGCCTCGCTACATAGAGGTGCCCGCCGGGATGCTTACCGATAATCCCGATGACATCTTCAGCGACCCGTCGATTGACCTGATTGTGGAGGTGATAGATGATGCAGATGCCGCCTACAAGATTGTTACCGAGGCCCTGCGCCGTGGAATTCCCGTCGTCAGCGGCAACAAGGCTATGATAGCGCGGCACCTGCCTGAGTTGATTGATTTGCAACGTAAACACGGGGCCGCTCTGCTGTACGATGCATCGGCTTGCGGTTCCATACCCGTGATACGCAATCTTGAGGAGTATTATGACAACGATTTGCTGCTTGAGGTAAAAGGCATCCTCAACGGGTCATCCAACTATATACTCTCACGCGTGTTTGACCATGGTGAGACATACGCCCATGCCTTGGAGCAGGCCCAGAAAGCCGGGTTCGCCGAGGCTGACCCCAGTTTTGACATAAAGGGATTTGACTCACTCTTTAAGTTGGTGATTATCACCATACATGCCTTGGGTGTTTATGTTGACCCTGACAAGGTTTTTGCATACGGTATCGCAACCATCTCAGACCTTGACATACAATATGCGCGCGAAAAAGGCACCAAAATAAAACTTGTAGCCCAGGTTGTGAAACTTGACAACGACAAGTTCACCATGTTTGTGATGCCTGAGTTTGTTTCACCTCGCAAGTACATCTACAGCGTTGACGATGAATACAACGGCGTTGTGATACGCGGTGAGTGCTACGACCGCCAATTTATGTTCGGCAAGGGCGCCGGCAGTTTGCCAACGGCATCATCCATCCTTAGCGATGTCACCGCCCGGCATCATAACTACAAGTATGAGTACAAGAAGATGAGTTATGACCGCCGCCCCGAATATACCGATGATGTTCAGCTGCACATCTACATCCGCCATAAGACCCCCGAAATCCCCGGAGGCTTCAAATTCGACCGGGTAAGCGAAAGCTACGTGTCAGAGAACGGATGCTACACCGTGGGGGATGTCTCGCTGGCCACCCTGCGCGCCAACCGCACGCTGCTTGAGGACCCTGACATCTTTATCTGCAACTTCCCCCGCTTCTTCCTCAACCTCGACTAATCCCCAATCGGACACATCCGAGGAGGGAGTTTAAGAGGGATGAACTTTAAGCGAGATTATTTTGTCCTATAAGTATGTGGGCAGTGTATTTGTATTGCCCAACGTTTTGGATAATACCTTATAAGACATAATATGATAAAGAAATTAATTTTTGCTATGTTAGCGCTTTTAGGTGTGGCTTCAGCCAATGCTCAGTCTTCTGACACTTTAAGGATTGATGGCTCCGTCGGCAAACTATTCACAATCATAAACCGTCCCGCAGCCGCGGGGAAGGTGCCCCTGGTGATTATCTGCCACGGGTTCAGCGGCAACTGCACATCATCGTTTATGACCTCACTGTCAGAAAGTATCACCTCACAAGGCATGGCAACTTTACGCTTTGACTTCAACGGACATGGGCGCAGCGACGGTGAGTTTAAGAACATGACGGTTTTAAACGAGATTGAAGATCTTAAAGATGTTATCCTCTGGGCAAAGAAGCAACCTTGGGTTGAAAATATCAGCCTTGTGGGACACTCTCAAGGTGGTGTAGTAGTGAGTATGGTGAGTGGTGAACTGGGCGACAAGGCGATAAAGGCTGAGGTACTGTTGGCTCCCGCCGCAGTGTTGCGTGATGATGCGTTGCGTGGGACCACCTTCGGGGCCTCATTTTACCCATGGAACCTCATAGGCGACTACATCGAACTACCCCACTCTCCCGAAGCCGGTGCTCTGTATTTGGGAAAAGAGTATATTAAGACAGCAATGAGTCTGCCGATCTATGAGACGGCAGAAAACTACAATGGGCCGGCACTGATTGTGCAAGGTACCCACGACCAGGTTGTGCCTTACACCTACGCAGAACGGTATAATGAAAAGATTCGCAACAGTGAACTGAAACTAATTCCCGATGAGACGCATGTTTTCAAGAGCACCGAAAAGGAAACTTCAATGCTGGTAGCCGGCTGGCTCCACGCCCGCCTGTTAAAGTAGGATTTATGCCCGCAATAAGCCAACAGACGAGCGCCCAAACAAAACGTAAACAGTTTAAAATTAGCTAATTACACAAGACAAGGATTACCGCGCACGTAGGGACGGCTCGTGCGTACGCCGTCCGCCCCGGGAAACGGTGGCAAGGCAGGGAGGGCATTTTCGGCACGGTCGCGGGGCGGGGCGGGTATTGTTCGACCAATAAATTGGTCGCACGCAGAGACAAAAATTTTCCGTGGGTTTCACCCACGGATACGATATTCAACCGCTAACGCGGTTGCAATGGTGGCTGCATAATACGCTGGTAATAAGCGAGTTGTGTGGCAATTGATCATCCCCGAGCGAGTAAATTATGGACGTCAATTGTTTATGCCGAAATTTGATTACCCGAACTTTGGGACGTTCGGGTAATCAAGGTATTCTGTTCATACCCGGGACTGACGTGGGAATATGGGGTCAGAAGGTGGTGCGGAGGGCTACGTAGAAGTTGCGGCCGGGGGCGTTGATGCCTGAGGCGAATGTGCGATACTCGGTGTCAAGGATGTTCTCGATTCCGCCCTGTAGGGTCACGGCCTTGACAGGGGTGTAGCTGACACGGAAGTTGAGGGTAAACCACGCGGGGAGGCCCTTGCCGTCAAGGCCTTTGACGGTGGCATAACCGATGTTGTCCTCTCCGTTGAGGTTATAGCGGCTCAGGGGCTTACGTCCGTTAAAGAGCGAGTAGGCCTCAAGTTTAACCTTCTCGTTGTCGGTGACATAATGTACCCCGACACGGCCAAATAGGGGCGCAACGTGGTCAAGTGGCTGACGCTTTTCACCCTTATGTGCGATAATGTTGCCATAGGCATAGCTTACTGTTCCGTCAGCCTTGAAGTTGCGGTTGATATGCCAGGTTACGAAGGTTGAGAAGCCGAAGATGTAGGCAAGACGATTGTTGCGGTTTGAGAAAACGTCACTAAGCTCACCGTCATACTCAATTTGGCTCTTGCCGTCGTATGTTGAGGCGGATAGCGCTATGGCGTCAAACAGGTAGGTACCGAAGAGGGATGCCTCCCATTCCACGACATTGGTCTTGGCAAAGTTTGCGGTGATGTTGGCCGTCACCGTCTTTTCAGGTTTTATGTCGGGATTGGGTATTACAACCATTCCGGGCTCGGAGTCAAATACCTTTGCCAGGTCATCAATGTTAGGGACGCGATAGGCGGTTGACAGGTCAAAGCAGAGGTTCCACAGGGGGGTGGGTTTAAAGTTGACCCCGACATTGGCGCAGTAGGTAAAGTTGTCCTGGCTGATGTGGGGATGATTCTGCGTAAAGAAGGGATAAAATTCATCACTCACAAAGGAGGCGCGCAAAGATGAGAACCCTAAACGCAGGCCCTCGTTCATTGACCACTGTGAGGTGATGTTCCAGCGATGAACGCCAAATGCGTCGATGTTATGCATGTGGTCACTGCCATCGGGATAACGTGTGTCAAGGGTCTTGACCTCACCGGTGTTGATATCAACTCGGTCGGCGGTGGACTTCAGGAACTGCAACGAGCCGTCGATGCCGGCGGTTATACTGTGATTGTCAATCACCTTTATCCAGTCAGAGTTCAATGATAGGATATTGACACGTTCGCGGCGGTTACCTAACCACGGGTCATTGAGTTTGCGGTTGTGGCGACTCTCCTTTACCAACTGGTATGCGAGGGTCAATGAAGCCTTGTCAGCCCCCAGAGAGTTGTCTGAGGTGAGTGTGTAGGCGCCCAACAAACGTGTCTGAGGCCCGTAATACCATTGAGCGAATTTCGGCTTGTCACCTTTCATGTCGGTGAGGCGGTCATATCGGGGGACATCGCCGGTGTTTGAGAACTGGAAGTTGAACAGATGGCTGATATCCTCACTTTGCTTCACCAAAAGCTTCTGCAATATATCATATTGGTAGTATCCGCTTTCAAGCTCGTTGTAGAAGTGCTTGTTGGGGACCAGCACATCCTTGCCGTCGGCGTCATGCACAACATCATATTTGCGGTAGATATATGAGTCATCCTTCATAAACGGATTTGAATTGCGGCCGCTCTTAAGGTCGCCGAACCGGCTGAAGGATAACGAGGTAAAGGAGGCGACACGTGGCCCCGCAATGTTAAAGTCCAGGTGCCAGGTGGTCTCGTTGTTCACCGTCCCGTATCGTGAGTAGGCCGACCCCTTGAACAACAGCGGGCTATCGGTTGCAAGCTCAGGGCTTTTTGTGCGGAAGGCCAACGTCCCGCCCAAGGCATCAGAGCCGTAGACAACCGACGATGGGCCGTAGAGGATATCAACGCTGCTTATCACCGACGGGTCAATGGTTATGACATTCTGCAGGTGACCACCGCGGTAGATAAGGTTGTTCATGCGGATACCGTCAATCAGCAACAGCACACGCGAGCTCTCAAAACCGCGTATTGATGGACTACCGCCACCAAACTGGCTCTTTTGCACGGTTAAACGCCCGTCAGCCGTCAACAGGTCGGCTGATGTCTGCGGATTAGACTCGGCAATCCTCTCTGACTCAATGGTGAATATAGGCAGTGTTGAGTGGCGATAGTCAAGACGATGACGCTCAGCAACGACATTGACCTCATTGAGGTCTATTGACATGGCGGGGATTGAGTCATCAGCCATCGCAGAAAGGCCCGCGCAGCCCGCCAAAAGGGTTATGAAATAATTTCTCATGTTACCGGTTTATTATATTTCTCAATCTAAAATTATCTAAGGTTAAGGTAAAAATCCTATCAAAGAATCAAGACCGGCAGTCCCCGGCACGCGCAAAAATTTGCCCTTAAAATCTATGGGCAAAGGTACAATTTTTTCTGATTTTTAGGGAGGTTCAGTTTTAAGATGGGCGCAAAGAAATGCCCCGGGGGCTGGGGCTCAGCTCTCCGGGACATCGGTAAGGGTGTATTTTTTTATTTCAATATGGAATGTTTAGAACATCTTCAGTGCAAGGTCGGTAAGGAATATCCACAAGGGACAGAATCCGATAAACAGTATTACTGACAGTGTCAGAGATGATGTTCCCGTTGCAGTATAGGTATCGTACTCATCTGCAATAATAATACCTGAGAATGCAGGAGGCAATGCTGCGGCAACAACCAACATCTTGAGGTTGAGGGGATCCATCTTGAAGAGCAAACCGAGTATCAAAACCACGGCAGGCATTACAACCATCTTCATTATAGAACCCAGAACGGCTTGCCAGTTTATGCGGAATGTGATTGCCGAGAGGGTGATACCGGCTGAGAACACAGCCATTGATGCGTTAGCCTTGGCGATAAGGTCAAACGACGGGCTCAGGTACTTTGGCCAGGGTATACCCACAACAACCCATACCACGGCGAGGATAGGCGCCCAAGCCACAGGCTGCTCAAGGGCATGGAGCACAGGGAGCCATGCGCTTTGCTTCTTGGTTGAACCGGGGTTCTTTTTCTCAAGCGATGCATTCATCAGCGAGAGGCCTACAGGAATACCGATGGCGTTAACAACGATACCGACAATGGCAACCACAAGGGCTACTGAGGGGGTTGTGCCGAAGATAGGCTCAAGAACCGCAAACCCCAGGAAGCCGATAGTAGGCGAACCACTGATAAGGGCCGACACAGCGGCATCAGCGCCGGTATTCTTCTTGAAACAATACTTGAATATGAAATATACAAGCATGAAACAGGACATAATACCAATAACAGATACTATTGTGAGTTTGGCATCCTTAACAAGGTCCTCACGGGTTGCCTGCACAATTGATACGAATAGGGCTGCCGGCAAAGCGTAGTCAAGTACAACCTTGTTGAACTTCTTGGCATCTTGACCGGAAAAGACATTCTTCTTTCCCGAAATATATCCCGCCAACATCACCACGATGATGGGGACGACGGCATATAATATTACATGTGAAAGTCCCATATTTTAATCTCTTTTACTTGAATTAAACAGTTAAACGTGAATAGCACAGATTAAACGGTATAATCAATCAGGGGTGTGGGGTTAAGGTAACCGATGTGGCCTGACTCCTTACCTGAGTCTGCAGCAAGCTGTACGTCAATGATAGCGGGTGCTTTAGAAGCGATAGCCTCCTCGAGGGCTGCCTTAAGGTCGGTGATGTTGTTCACCCTGTAACCTTTTGCGCCAAAGGCCTCACCAATAAGGTTATACTGTGCATTGATATCAAGGGTGGTAGGTGCCGGGGCATCGCCGCCTGAGGGGTTGACACCCACGCCGTTGTATATACCGCCGTTGTTGAAGATTACCACGGTCACCGGAAGTTTGTAACGGCAAATTGTTGCCACGTCCATACCTGAGAAACCGAAAGCCGAGTCACCCTCAACAGCGACTACACTCTTGCCGGTTGCAACGGCTGCACCGATTGTTGAGCCTATACCCATACCCATAATTGACCATGTGGCACAATCTATGCGGTGGCGGGGCAGGAACATGTCAACCGAGTCTCGGGTATCATCAAGGGTATTAGCACCCTCGTTGACCAAGATAACATCAGGATTGCTCTCCAAAACGGGTTTAATAACAGAAAGCGCGCTCCAATGCGTCATGGGCGACAGCTTTGCGGCATCGGCCAAACGCTGTGCAAATTTGGCGTTCTTGGCCTTTGACTCGGCCTGGAGCGATGCGAGCCATGCGGGATCTGTTGACATACTCTTCCCCTTCAAGGCTGCAAGAATCATGTCAAGCGACAAGGCCATATCACCAACGACAGGAGCGGCGATGGGCACATTGCGGTCAATCTCGGTAGGCTCAACATCAAGCTGTATAAACTTCATATCGGGATTCCATTTTCCGCGGCCAAACTCAAGCATCCAGTTGATACGTGCGCCGATTACCATCACAACGTCAGACTTCTCCATGATATCTGAACGGCAACTAAGAGCAGAATACTCACCGTTGTCAGGCATCAGACCTTTTGCCATGGACATTGCCAGGTAAGGTATCTTATAAGTCTCAATAAGCTCCTTGATTTTGCCATCAACCTGAGCATAGGCTGCACCCTTTCCCAACAGGATGGCCGGACGCTTAGCGTTGGTCAGCAACTCAACGGCACGGTCAACGGCGGTTTGTGTGGGGGCAACGGGTGATGCAACATCAACCGGCTCAAAGAACAGTTTCTCAGCATCGGCGGCGTTCATCACCTCGCCCAAGGCCGGGGTTGTCATATCGATATATACACCACCGGGACGGCCGCTGACGGCTGCACGATAGGCACGTGCCACGGCTGCGGGAATATCCTTGGCGTGTGAGCAACGGAAAGCGGCCTTGACCAAAGGACGTGCAGTGTTGAGCTGGTCCAATTGCTCATAGGTACCCATATCCATGTCAACCATGGTGGGATCTGACGCACCCGAAATCTGGATCATCGGGTAGCAGTTGACTGTGGCATTTGTGGTGGCCGTGAGGCCATTGAGGAAGCCCAGGGATGACACGGTGAGCAGAACGCCCGGTTGCTTGGTGAGGTAACCGTGGGTTGCAGCGGCCATACCGGCTTGCTGCTCAAAACGGAATCCGTAATAATTAATACCCAGTTTCTGCATGGCGTAGGCAGCCTCGGTGACGGGGATACCCACAAGACCATATACGTCCATCAGTCCTAAACGACGCAGTGACTCTGCCAGGATATACATACCGGTAACCTGCTCAGGGAACTTTGGGGCAGCCGGTTGGGTGGTATTTGTTGTTGCCATTATCTTCTGTTTTTACTTTTAGTTTATTGGTGGTTAGGAGTTTATATCTTTTTGTCAATCTAATTTTTCAACCACCGGTTAATAAAGAAGAGGTGACCCTGTCGGAGCCCCGTGGGCCCTCTCCACGAGTCACCTCTTACTTATCTACATTATTTACTTCAAAGAAAGTTTACTTCAAAATTCTCAGACAATCGGTTTTTACATCTGTCCGTCAGCCAACGGGGCTGTTGTACCGTTCTTTGCAAACTGAGCTATCTCATCGGCCGAGTAACCAAGTGAGGTCAGCACCTCATCTGTATTGCCACCCAGAGCAGGGGCGGGACCGTAAGTAGGCTGGAAGTTTGAGAGGGTGAACGGGCAACCCACGGTTACAAACTCACCGATTTCGCCACCTTGATTAATCTTGACAAGGGTATTGCCGTCATACAGAGACTTGTCTGTAAGCAACTCCTTGGTTGAGATCACCGGTCCAACGGGGACACCTGCGGCACCGAGGATTGAGGTAACCTCAAATTTGGTCTTGTCAGCCGTCCAGGCACCGATACGTTCATATATCTCTTGTTTGTGGCGGTCACGTGCATCGGCGGTGTTGAAGTCAGGATTCGTCAACCAATCCTCAAATCCGAGTGCCTTGCAGGCAGCCTCAAAGTCCTTAGCACCACGTTGCAAGATGATGTAAACATAGTTATTGGCATCAACCTCTGAGTCCATGGGGCCTGAGGGTTTGCACTTGTAGGTCCAACCAAGGACACCACCACCCTCAATGTTACCGGCACGGGGCACACAGTCGCCAAACTTGCCGTTGGGATACTGCGGGAATTGTGTCAGATACCCCAGTTTGTCAAGGGTGAGCTGGTCACGCGTCTTGATACGACACAGATTCAGACATGCGTTGTGCATTGACTGGTAAACGTAAACACCCTCACCGGTCTTTTCGCGCTGGCAAAGAGCGGCCAACAAACCAATCAACAAGTGCATACCGGTATTTGAGTCACCCAGAGCAGCACCGGACTGTGTCGGGATATTATACTCGCCGTCAAACCAACCGGTGGTTGATGCAGCGGCAGCCGTTACCTGTGCGATAGGCTCATAAGCCTTAAGGTTGGCATACTGTGATGAAACGGGGAAACCCTTGATGGTACCGTAGATACAGCGGGGATTCAGGGCGTGAACTTCCTCCCATGAGAAACCCAACTTATCCATAGCACCCGGGTGCAGATTTTCAACGAATATATCAGCCTCCTTAATAAGCTTGGTCAAGATAGCTTTACCATCGGGGGTTTTGGCATCAAGAGTCAGGGATTTCTTGTCAGAGTTCAACTGCAAGAAGTAATATGAGGGGAGATCGGGATTGAACTGCAATTCCTTACGGGTAGCATCACCCACACCGGGGCGTTCAATCTTGATAACATCGGCACCGAGCCAGGCCAGCATCTGGGTACATGAGGGGCCTGATTGTACTTCGGTAAAGTCTACCACTTTGATTCCTTGCAAAGGAGCTGTATTCATAATTCTTAAGTTTTATTGATTATTATTATTTGATTTCTAATTTTTCGTTCATCCAATTATACTAACCAACTTCAGTCGAAAAAAGTTCACCCACCAATTGCATTCCCCTCCCCTTTCTTTTATACCTTTTACCACCGAAAATCAGTCCTCCCCACGATTTTGGAATAAAATGGTATTGTAAAACAAAGAATTATGGCATAAAAACCGCCGTTTGAATTTGATAGCTTACGCAAAATAATTTACTTTTGCGGTATCGGAATCAGAAATGAGTTCGATGACATATTGAGTACAACACGAAAGTGTCTTACTGATTCTTAAGGATTAAAGCCTGGAAAGCTCAAGCCTAATGAAAGAAGAAGGGGACACTCTCGCGTCATAGTTTCATCTATGGCGGGAGAGTACGCACCATATCTTTCATTAGCGGTATTTCCAGGCACCGAATCCTTAAGATATGGTAAGCGGCTCTCCCGCCTTTTGTTGTTGTACCCTTTTGAAACCCTGATGTTTAACAAATTTTTCAATTAATTTTTATGAATAACTTTTCAGATTATCTTGAAGAGAACGCGAATGAGATGGATAAAAACATCAACCGAGAGATCAATCGCGTAATCAATGATGTTGAGGTCCCGTTGTTGGAAGAGGAATTTGCAAAGTGGATGACAACTGAACAAAATCACCCTGAAAGTACAAAGATCAACTATGTACGTTGGATACGACTCGCCGACCAGGTATTCATTGATCCTGACAACGATTTTTGGGCTAAGTTGAAGGAGGCATGGGACAAAGTTGACAGCCGGAAAGCAAAAACTCTGTCTGATGAATATGATAAACAAATGCAATCCCTGAAGGCTGCGGCACAGGAACGAAACAACCAAGACATGGCAAAGGAGATTGGTAACTGGGTGAGCTCATTCCGCAAATACAGTAAATTCTTCAATGAACAAATTGAGAAGGCTGAGGCCCAAAGAAAAGCCAGTATTGAGCGGGCGCGTTTGACATCACGACATCTATTCTTTGATTTCAAGTTTATTCTGTGGTGCATCCAAGACGGCTTGGATGAAAGGACTGCTGAATCATACGTCAGCTACCTAAAACGCGCAAATCGTGAGATATTCTGCAAATCGGGACAAGACAAATTCCACGTTTCTCTTCCGCGGTTGGTTAAAGATAAGGACAAGGTGCAAATTGAGAAGTTGTTTACTGAATTGAATACGTTGCTCACCGAGCGCATCAACAACGGTGACGAATCTGAGATGCCGATTGACAGCCTGCGCAATTGCCGCTCGGCCCTCAACAAATACGCCGAGTTTATCAAATCCATAATTGACGCTAAGTAATCCTCGTTGCCATGGCGAGTGATGCCTATTTCACTCGCCATGGCAACGATAGCATATTTGTAAAATGCCAGCTGATAAAGAAAAGCCCAAGTCCATCACTTTTGCTCAACTTTTAGATATGTTGCCCATGGACAATGAGGAAGAGGATGATGCGGAAGATACTCCCAATCTTCCAGACCCTTTAGTACCGGGAGAAACGCATCAGGAGCAGGCACCATATCCTTTCCCATACCGGGATTACACGATCATCGGCGATACTGCCATCATTGACAAGGTTATCAACACATGGGGCATAATTAATATTAGTATCCCTGATATAACGAGCACATTGTCTGTAGACACCGTCAATTATGTCACAGAGGGTTATGCCGAGGGACTTCAATGCTTTGTAAATGCTCTAAAGGATGCTTTGGGTAATTTGCCGATTGAGATTGACTCCATATCAAACATCTTGATAAATATTTGGCATTCAAGAAGTCTCCCATCTACAGTTAAGATGAAAGAGATGAAAAGTCTTGCCAACTACCTGAAGATACTACCCGATGATATGGAAATAGTCTGGGGGAACGCGGTGGACAATTCTTTGGATGGCCTCCAAGCCAAAGTTTCATTAATAGCAGCCTGCAAATAGACAACGTTAGGACATAGAAAACGCACCTCTCTTATTCACCGCAAACTGCAGAGCACAGCTATTCCGCTGAGAAAGAGGTTGTTACCACCCTTTACATCTTTGTGCAGACGACAATTTCCTCGCCGGGCATGAAGCCGTATTTTGCTACCAAGTCGTCATTGTAGGTGATGCGGTTTACCTCGAACCCTGCGGCCGTGAGGCGGTCTTAATAGTCTGTGCCGTATAACCTTACATGGTCATGTTGCCCGAACCTTTTCTCGCGCTCTTCGGGCGACATCGTGACACCCGCAGGCTCTTCAACAGTCGTCTTAATCGTCGAGTCCATGGGCACCATCAGTATGGCCGTTCCCCCGGGTTTCAGCACCCTGTAGATTTCGCTTAGAGCACGCTTTTCATCCTTGATATGCTCCAAGACATGATTGCATAAGATTAAATCAAAGCTTTCATCCTTGAACTGAAGGGCACAAAGGTCCCCGTCTTGGACGTACGCGGGATACTTGTAGCCCTTGCAATGTTTATCTATGCATGTATAGTTTTTGACAGGGATTGCCCTGATTCTGTCTGAAATGGGCAACTCAGGGGCAACATGCAGAATGCTGTCAAAGACCTTTTCGCTGATTTTAAAGTCATTTTCAAGCCAATACCACAACTGTCGCATGCGGGGATAAGAGTAGCACCTCCAGCACACCCCCACTCGATCCTTTATGATGAAAGTTGAGCCGTCGGCATGGCGTCCCAGAACCGGGCGCAACTCACGGAAACTGCTCCCACAAATATTGCAACAGACGTTCGACCCCTTATGCCGATAAGCAAGCCACGCCCTGTATATCGGACGCACAACATCCTTAATTTTCTCTTTAATCAACATAGA
>CAYMNF010000003.1:0-70204 GCA_964391735.1 uncultured Bacteroides sp.
ATCGCCGGGGCGCGCAACGCCCAACACGGCATTGAGGTTGGCCCCGTCATAGTACATCAGGGCGCCACAGTCATGTACAAGGCGCGCAATCTCGGGGATGTTGCTCTCAAAGATACCCAGGGTGTTGGGGTTGGTCATCATCATGGCCGCAACGGTGTCGTCCAGCAGGGGCTTCAGGGCCTCCACATCCACGGTCCCGTCCTCAAGGCTCTTGACCTCGACAATCTCAAGGCCGCAGACAGCGGCTGATGCCGGGTTGGTGCCGTGTGCCGAGTCGGGAACAATAACGCGTGTGCGCTTGGTGTCGCCGCGCTCATTGTGGTATGCGCGTATCACCATCAGGCCGGTAAGCTCACCGTGGGCACCGGCATAGGGGTTGAGGGTGAATTCAGCCATTCCGCCGATTTCGCTCAGTGACTCCTGCAGGGTCCAATAGGCCTCAAGAGCACCCTGGACGGTGGCATCTGGCTGCAGGGGGTGCAGACGTGCAAACCCGGGCAGTGCGGCCATGGCGTCGTTGAGCTTGGGGTTGTACTTCATTGTACATGACCCCAGGGGATAGAAACCTGTGTCAACGCCAAAGTTGTTGGTTGACTGGCGTGTGAAGTGGCGTGCAACGGTGGGCTCGTCAACCTCAGGCAGGCGCAGGGCCTCCCGGCGGCACAGGTCCCCGGGGAGGGTGTCGGCGGCGGGTACATCGGTATCGGGCAGAAGATACCCCCGGCGACCGGGTACTGACAACTCAAATATCAGTTTGCCGTATACTTCTCTGTTCATACTTCGATGTGTTTGGCGCTGTTGATGTATTTGTCAAGTTCTTGACGTGATTGACGCTCGGTGACGGCTACCAGCAGACGGTCGGGGGCCACACGTACACCGGGCAGAATATTGTTCTCCATGCAAACGGTCTCAAGGCGGTCAAGATATTCCGGTTCACCCGTCAGCAAGAATTCGTTCAGGAAAGGCTTGCCGGGGAAGGCAGCGTGCAGCTTGCCGGTTGCCGTGAGGCCGTTGAACAGGTATACGGCACCGTCGTGGCTCAGGCGGTTTGCCTCCTCAAGGCCGCGCGGTCCTAACAGTGAGACGTAGACATCAACCATCAGCGCCATCATACCCTGGTTTGAGCAGATGTTTGAGGTGGCCTTGTTGCGGCGTATATGCTGTTCACGGGCTTGCAGTGTCAGCACAAAGACGCGGTTGCCGCGGGCATCTGTGGTGGCACCCACAATGCGGCCCGGTATTTTACGCATCAGGGCTTTTGTGCAGCACATATACCCCAAGTAGGGGCCGCCGAAGTTCAACGGCATACCCAGGGACTGTGCATCGCCGCACGCTATGTCGGCACCCCACTCGGCGGGTGTGCGCAACACCGCAAGGGGCATGGCGGGGCCGGTGAGGGTGAGCAGGGCCTTGGCGGCGTGTACTGCCTCGGCGATGCCGGTGAGGTCCTCAACAATACCGTAGAAGTTGGGCTGCGGCAGGATGACACCGGCAATGGTCTTGGCCTCAGGGGCAGCAAGCAGGGCTTTGAGAGCCTCAAGGTCGGTGACGCCATCGCGCTCAGGCACAACCTCAAGCTCTATGCCGTGATATTTTGCATACGTGCTGAGGACGTTAAGCACCAGGGGGTTGACGGTGGCAGACACCAGCACGCGGTTGCGCTTGCGGCCGGCACTCACCATCACCATCATGGCCTCAGCCGTGGCCGTGGTGGCGTCATACATTGATGCGTTTGACACCTGCAGGCCGGTAAGGTCGGCTATGATGGTTTGGTACTCAAAGATATATTGCAGCGTGCCTTGCGAGATTTCAGGCTGGTAGGGGGTATAGGCCGTGGCATACTCCGAGCGGCTCAACAGTGCCGGTATCAGTGCCGGGGTGTAGCGGTCATAGAAACCGGCACCGGCAAAAATGCTGCGGAACGTGTTGTTCTGCTCTGAGAGCATGGTGATGAAGTCGGCCACCTGCTGCTCAGACATCCCTTTGGGCAGGGCATATTCACCCTGCATCTTGAGCTCGGCGGGGACGTCGTCAAACAGGTCATCAAGGGTGTTGAGCCCGCACTGTTTCAGCAGGCGTTCAACATCTTGCGGGGTATGTGGCAGATACATTTTACAGTATGTGTATCGTGGTGGGGGTGGTTACTTAGTGCAAGGTGGCTACAAAGGCTTTGTACTGCTCCTCGTCCATGAGTGACTCCAGCTCGGCGGGGTCTGAGAGTTCAACCTTCACAATCCAGTTCTCCATGGCGTTCTGGTTGATGAGGCCGGGGTTGTCGATAAGGTGCTCATTGGGCTCGATAACGGCACCTGAAACGGGGGCGATAAGGTCGCTGGCAGCCTTTACGCTCTCAACAGCACCAAAGTCCTCACCGGCGGTGATGTCATCACCCTCCTCGGGCAGGTCAACGTACACTATGTTGCCCAGGGCGTGCTGTGCATAGTCTGTGATGCCGATGTAGGCGATGTTGCCGTCAACGCGGGCATACTCATGTGATTCGCTGAAGTAGGTTTTCATTGCAAAATATGTGTTTATGTAATTTATTTACTTTTTGTAGGATTTCTTGTAGAATTTGCGGGGGATAACGGTTGCGGGGAATACCTTGCGGCGTATGCGCACCTGCACCTCGGTGTCCTTCTTGTTCCAGGGGGTGTCAACCAGTGCCATGGCAAGGGACTTGTCGGGAACCGATATGCCGCGGTATCCGGTGGTAACGTGGCCGATAACCTCACCCTCGGGGTTGAGGATCTCATACCCGGCGCGGGGAATGGCACGGTCATGCAGTTCCAGGCCCACAATGCGGCGTTTGGCACCTTGGGCTTTCTGCTCGGCAATGACATCGCTGCCGATGAAGCCACCCTCTTTGTCAAATTTGCAGAACATTGACAGAGAGCCCTCGACGGGTGAAATCTCATCACTGAGTTCATGGCCATACAACGGGAGGCCAACCTCAAAGCGCAGGGTGTCACGGCATCCGAGGCCACAGGGCTCAACACCGGCTTTCATCAACTTGTCCCACACACCGATAATGGTGTCGGCATCGGCATAAATCTCAAAACCATCCTCGCCGGTGTACCCCGTGCGGCTTACTATCATACCGTCGGGCAGCTGGGTGAAGTGATAGAATGCCAACCCTGACATGTCCAGGCCCAGAACCTCCTTGAGGACCTTCTCAGCCTCGGGCCCCTGCACGGCAAGCTCGGCATAGCGCTCTGAGGCATCGTCTACGCGGCAGTCGGCACCCTCGTTTTTGTGGCATTCCAATATCCACTCGCGGTCCTTGTCGATATTGGCGGCATTGATCACCAGCAGGAACTTCTCGGGGTTGTAGCGATACACCAGCAGGTCATCCACGACACCGCCGTCGGGACGTGTCATCATGCCGTAGGCCACCTCCCCGTCAGCCAGGGTGGCAACATCATTGGTGAAGATGCGGTTGACAAATTTCATTGCCTCGGGGCCTTCCACAAAAATCTCGCCCATGTGGCTAACGTCAAAGACACCGCAGTGGTTGCGCACTGCATTGTGCTCCGGCTCAATCCCGGCATATTGGATGGGCATATCATACCCGGCAAATTCAGCCATTTGGGCTCCTTGGGCTATGTGGCGCCCGTGCAGACAGGTTTCTTTCATGGTTTATATATTTATGGTTGCGGCAAAGATAAACATTTCCCGCTTAACAGCAAAGGTGAAAAATGAAAGAGACACAGTGCTTTTTCACCCCTTTTTTCACCCCCTGTTTTAGGTGGTATGCGCGGAAATGTTTACTTTTGCCGTGAACAAGAAAATTTTTATTGAGATGGATCTTTTTGAAAAGGTCAGTGCCGACATAAAATCGGCCATGTTGGCGCGCCAAAAAGTGCGCCTTGAGGCCCTCAGGGGCATTAAGAAGGAGTTTCTCGAGGCCAAAACCGCTAAAGGTGGTGACGGGACTCTCCCCGACGACGCTGCCATGAAGATTTTGGCCAAAATGGCTAAACAACGCCGCGAGACGGCCGTGATTTATCAGGAGCAAAACCGTAACGACTTGGCTGAAAACGAGCTTGCCGAGGCGGCCGTTATTGAGGAGTACCTCCCCAAACGCCTCAGTGCCGAGCAACTTGAGGCCGAGGTGAAGAAAATAATCAGCGAGACCGGTGCAACCTCAATGAAGGATATGGGCCGCGTGATGGGTGTGGCCTCAAAGGCCCTGGCCGGACAGGCTGACGGGAAAGATATTTCAAACATTGTGAAGAAGCTGTTGGGTTGATACACCGCCCACACCTTTGTTCGCACTCTTTAATCACCGTAGACAATGCTTACTATACAACAGATAAAGGAGGATCCCGCACGTGCAATCGAGCGCCTGGCCGTGAAAGGTTTTGACGGCAAGGAGGCTGTTACCCGCGTATTGGAGCTTGATGATACCCGCCGGGCCCTGCAACTTGAAAACGATAACCGCGCTGCCGAGCTCAACAAGGCTGCCGCCTCGATCGGTGCCCTGATGCGTCAGGGGTTGAAGGATGAGGCTGCCGCAGCAAAGGAGCATGTGGCTGAACTCAAGACCCTGCAGAAACAGACCGCTGACCGCCTGGCGGCAGTGGTTGAGGAGCAGCACCAGCTGTTGCTCACCATCCCCAACCTGCCCAACGATGCTGTTCCCCACGGCCTCACCGCCGCCGACAATGTGGTGGAGAAGGAGGGCGGCCCGATGCCGCAGCTGCCCGAGGATGCCCTGCCCCACTGGGATTTGGCCAAGAAGTATAACCTTATTGATTTTGACCTTGGCGTAAAAATTACCGGCGCCGGATTCCCCGTATACCTTGGCAAAGGGGCAAAGTTGCAAAGGGCCCTGATACAGTTCTTCCTTGACGAGGCCTCAAAGGCCGGGTATCTTGAGGTGCAACCCCCCTACGTTGTCAACGAGGCATCGGGCATAGGCACCGGTCAGCTCCCCGACAAGGAGGGGCAGATGTATCACTGCCAGTTGGATAACCTATATCTTATCCCCACGGCTGAGGTCCCCGTCACCAACCTGTACCGTGACGTTATCCTGACCGCTGACCGCCTGCCGGTGAAGAACTGTGCCTACTCAGCCTGCTTCCGCCGTGAGGCCGGCAGCTATGGCAAGGATGTGCTCGGCCTCAACCGTCTGCACCAGTTTGACAAGGTTGAGATTGTGCGTATTGAGCGGCCCGAGGATTCATACGCCGCGCTTGAGGAGATGAAGGACCATGTGCAGTCCTTGTTGGACAAATTGGGATTGCCCTGGCACATTCTTCGCCTATGCGGCGGCGACATGAGCTTTACCTCAGCCATAACCTTTGACTTTGAGGTATGGTCAGCAGCACAGAAACGCTGGCTTGAGGTATCATCGGTCAGCAACTTTGAGACCTATCAGGCCAACCGCCTGAAGTGCCGTTATCGCGGCGAGGATAAGAAGACCCACCTTGTACATACCCTCAACGGGTCGGCCCTGGCATTGCCGCGCATCATGGCCGCTATACTCGAGAACAACCAGACCCCGCAGGGGATTGTTGTACCTGAGGTCCTGCGCAAGTACACCGGGTTTGACATCATAGACTGACGCTGGAGGTGGCCGGGGTAAAATCGTTGGCCAAGGACACTGTCGTTTACGGTGCTTCCTCCATAATAGGGCGCTTTCTCAACTGGTGCCTGGTGCCCCTGTACACGGGTGTGTTTGCCGCATCGCAGTACGGTCTGGTAACATACATCTACTCAATCGTTGCCTTGGCGTTGATTGTCCTGACGTACGGCATGGAGACAGGCTTCTTCAGGTTTGCCAACCATGACGATTTCCAGGACCGGCCCATGGAGGTATACTCGACGGCACTGACCTCATTAGGGGTGTCGTCGGGCATCTTTTTAGTGGCGGTGCTGGTTTTTCAACAGCCCGTCAGCAATGCCCTTGAGTGTCGCGGACATGAGGATTACATTGCGCTGATGGCCACCGCAGTGGCTATTGACGCCTTCACGGCCATACCGTTCAGCTATCTGCGCTATGCACGTCGCCCGATACGTTTCGCCACCCTCAAGGTCATTTCCATATTTCTGAACATCGGGCTCAACCTGTTCTGGATTTTGCTGTGCCCGTGGCTCGATGCGCAATCCCCCGGTTGTGTCTCCTGGTGCTGGAGCCCCGACTACGGCATCGGCTACATCTTTCTGGCTAATCTTATCAGCTCGGCCGCCATGTTGGTGCTTCTGTACCCTGAGCTGCACGGATTCCCCTGGCGTTTCAACAGCAACCTGTGGCGCAGAATGCTTGTTTACTCCTGGCCGCTGTTGGTGTTGGGGATAGCCGGCATAATGAACCAGACGATTGACAAGATTCTTTTCCCATACCTGTTCAGCGACAAGGCACAGGCCATGCAGCAACTTGGTATCTATGGGGCAAACTACAAGATTGCCATTGTAATGGTGATGTTTATCCAGGCATTCAGGTTTGCATACGAGCCGTTTATCTTTTCGCGAAAAAAGGGTCAGCAAATGACCGACAGATATGCCGAGTATCGCAGTGCCATGAAGTGGTTTGTCATTGCCGCCATGGTAATCTTCCTGGCCGTCATGTTCTACCTTGATATTCTGCGCTACTTCATCTCCCCGCGCTATTTCTCAGGCCTTAAGGTTGTGCCGATAATAATGTTGGCAGAGTTTTTCTTCGGCATATTCTTCAACCTGAGCCTCTGGTACAAACTTACCGACCAGACCCGATGGGGGATGTGGTTCTCGTTGGGAGGGCTCTGCGTCACGTTGGCACTGAATATACTGCTTGTGCCCTACTTCGGGTACATGGGTTGTGCATGGGCGGCATTTGCCTGCTATGGCTGCATGATGATTGCCAGCTACATAGTGGGCCGCATCAAGCACCCCATCGGGTATAACGTCCCCCGCCTGTTATGCTATTTTGGCGGCGCTCTGCTGCTATGGGGTGTTGCCGTGTTGACAACCACCGGCTACCGATGGTTTGACATGCTGGTTGTGCGCACCCCGTTGTTGCTGCTGTATGTGTATGTAGCTTTGCGCGCTGAGGGTATCTCATTGTCAAGATTGCGTCAACGGGTATGAGGCGTACCGGGTTTTTCCTCCTCGCTATCGTAACGGTGTTTGCATTCGCCTTTGCCGCGCCTCCGCGACGCACAATGCGTACCCTGCGCACCGGCCGCAAGTCAGTTGCTGTTGACACCGTGGTGCCGGTCGTGGTCGCGCCGTGGGACACCATTGTCCCGGCAACGGGCAGCGTGCGCATTGCCGGTTTTGAAAAGACATTGCGCGCCCGCAAGGAGTCCTTTTTCATGACCAACAATACCGGCGACACCCTGAACAAGGTTTGTCTGGAGATAAGATATCGTGACGTGAAAGGACGACAACTGCACAACCGCACACTGTGGGTTGATGCCGAGTTGCCTCCCGGGGGCACGCGCCATTACGACATCCCGGCCTGGGACCGCCAGCAGACATTCTATTACCGGATACACCCGCGCCCCAAGCGTTCAGACGCCGTGCCCTTTGACGTTGACATCACCGTCACGTCAGCCACTATAATTCGTAAACATTAACAAGCTTTAAATCATATACTTATGGAAAACGATAAATTCCAACCCACCATATTGTCCGTTCGCGGATACACCCCCAAAATCGGGCCGAATTGCTTCATAGCTCCTACGGCAGTAATAGTCGGTGACGTAACTATCGGCGAGGACTGCTCAATATGGTTCAACACCGTTCTGCGCGGCGACGTCAACAAAATCACCATTGGCAACCGTGTCAACATCCAGGACGGCTCGGTGCTGCACACCCTTTACCGTAAATCGGTATGCCACCTTGGGGATGATGTGTCGGTTGGCCACAATGTAACCCTGCACGGTTGCCGTGTTGAGAACCAGGCCCTGATAGGGATGGGTGCTATTGTTATGGACGATGCCGTGGTCGGTGAGGGAGCGCTTGTTGCTGCCGGCTCGGTTGTGTTGTCACGCACCAAGATTGGGCCCCACGAGATGTGGGCCGGTGCACCCGCCAAGTTTGTAAAGAAGGTTGACCCGCAACAGGCTGCCGAGCTCAACCGCAAGATTGCGCACAACTACCTGATGTATTCACGGTGGTTTACCGAGCCTGAGTCGGTACTGCCCGAGGATATGAATCCCGAGCTGGATTAATCATGGTGATAATTCTCACCGCGTAGAATTGTCATTGCGCGGTAAATCTGTTCAGCCATGAACAGCCGTATCATCTCATGCGTAAATGTCATTTTAGACAGTGACACCTGCGCATCGGCCCTGTCATATACCGCCGGCGAGAAGCCAAAGGGGCCACCGATGACAAACACCAGGCGCCGCACGCCACGGTTGGCATCGTTGTCAATACGCCGGGCGAATTCGGTTGATGTCATCAGGGTGCCACGTTCGTCAAGCAACACCAGGCGGTCCCCCGCCTGCAGCCTCTCCAAGATAGCCGCCCCCTCGAGCTCTTTGCGCCGGGATGCCGGCAGTGCGGCTGCATTTTTAACATCCGGCACAATCAGCAACTGCACGGGCATATAGCGGTTGGCGCGCTTTATGTATTCATCGATCCCTTTCTGCAGATATTGGGTGGTAGTCTTGCCCACAGCCATGATTACAATCTTCATGCCCCAAAGGTACTTTTTTGCCGCAAAAACGCCAAAGTCCACCGCTAATCTCTCGGTAAACTTTCTCGGTAAACTTTGCCGGGGGCCGTTGCGGCAATCCCCTTTTTTCTTTACTTTTGCACAAGAAAACCCTTAATCTTTCAATTACCACTCCAATTATTTTCCATTGTTATGATTACCCTTCCCCCTTTTAAAGTATTTGCCGGAGCAGCCTCAGAGTACATGGCCCGCGAAATCTGTGAAGATCTGGGCGTTGAACTGGGCAAAATGAACATTCAACACTTCGCCGACGGCGAGTTTGAGGTTTCTTTTGAGGAGTCAATCCGCGGTTGCGAGGTCTTTCTGGTGCAATCCACTTTCTCACCCACCGAGAACCTGATGGAGCTGTTGCTGATGATTGATGCCGCCAAGCGAGCATCTGCCGACAAGGTCATCGCCGTTCTGCCATACTTCGGGTGGGCGCGTCAGGACCGCAAGGATAAGCCCCGCGTATCAATCGGAGCCAAGCTGGTGGCAAACTTGCTGAGCGTGGCCGGGGTAGACCGCATTATCACAATGGACCTGCATGCCGACCAGATACAGGGCTTCTTTGATGTTCCCCTGGACCACCTGTATGCCTCAAACGTCTTTATCCCCTACATCCAGAGCCTCAACCTGCAGGATTTGGTCATCGCCACCCCCGATGTCGGCGGTGCAAAAAGGGCAAACTCATACGCCAAATATCTTGATGCCCCGCTGGTACTGTGCCACAAGCAACGTGAGCGCGCCAACGTGGTTGCAAAAATGACCGTTATCGGCGATGTTAAAAACAAGGATGTTGTCCTCATCGATGACATGGTGGACACCGCCGGCACCATTACCCGTGCCGCCGACCTGATGATGGAGCACGGCGCCCGCTCGGTGCGCGCCCTTTGCAGCCACGCCATTATGAGCGACCCCGCAAGCCAAAGGGTAATGGACTCAGCGTTGTCCGAGATTATCTTTACCAACTCAATCCCCTTCACCAAAGAGTGTCCCAAGGCCACCATCCTGTCTGTTGCAAGCCTGTTTGCCAACACCATACGCCAGGTGCACAACCATGAGTCAATCTCAAACAGCTACCTGATACGCTAATAGCCCGATTTTTATAACACACAAACCTGAAATAGAACCATGAAACGCAGCCTCATCACCGCAATGGCCGCGGCGGCAGTAACAGCGGCCACAGCGGCCGATGCGCCCATAATCGAGCGCCCGGACTTCACCATGCCTGAGGGGGGAACTTTCTCAATTGAGGCCCTCGAGGCCCTCGGGAAGGTGAGCAACGCCCAGCTGTCGCCTGACGGATACACCCTGCTGTTTGGCATAGCATACGAGAGTGTCGAGCAGAACAAGAGCAACAATGACCTCTACACCATAGACATACGTCGTCCCGGTGTCCCCACACGCCTCACCCGCACACCTGCCAGTGAGGATGGCGCCGTATGGATTGACGGTGGCAAGACAATAGCCTTCACCTATCCCGATGACAATCAGAAACCGCAGCTGTGGGTGATGGATGCCAACGGCGAGAATCGTCGCCAGGTGTCACACCTCGAAAAGGGAATTGAGGGTTTCCTTTTCTCTCCCGACCAGAAGCATGTGCTGATGATACAGACCGTCAAGTATGCCCGCCAGGCTAAGGACATCTACCCCGACCTGCCAAAGGCCACCGGGCGCCTCATTGACGACCTGATGTATAAACACTGGGATGAGTGGGTAACCGAGATTCCCCACCCCTGGATTGCCGAGTTTGACGGTGCAACGGTTTCAGACCCCGTGGACATCCTGCAGGATGAACCGTTTGAGAGCCCCATGCGGCCTTGGGGAGGCATTGAGTCTTTTGCATGGACCAAGGACTCGAAGTCGGTGGTATATGTGTGCCGCAAAAAGACCGGCAAGGATTATGCCGTGTCAACCAACAGCGACCTTTACCTCTATGACCTGGCTACACGTCAGTGTCGCAACCTCACCGAGGGTATGATGGGTTATGACACCTGCCCGGCAATCTCACCCGACGGACGTACCCTGGCTTGGCTGTCAATGGAGCATGACGGATATGAGAGTGACAAGAACCGCATCTTTACCATGGATATGGCCACCGGCGTTAAGACCGACCTCACCGCCGACTGGGATTATTCGGTGGACAAAATCGTGTGGGCTCCCGACTCAAAGAGCATCTTCTTCATAGCTCCCAAGGATGGTGTTACACCCATATTCAACATCAATGTTGCCAATCACAAGGTAACGGTCATCAACGATGACATCTGTGACTATGCCGAGGTTATCCCCACCCGCGACGCCCGTGAGCAGATAGCCCTGCGCCACTCCATGCTCTATCCCAACGAGGTCTACAGCATCAAAGGCGGTAAGGCTACCCAACTCACCGATGTCAACACGGCTATCCTTGGCCCGATGAAGAAACCGCAGGTTGTTAAACGTCTTGTCCCCACCACCGATGGCAAGAAGATGACCACCTGGGTGTTGCTTCCCCCCGATTTTGACGCTGAGAAGCAATACCCCTCAATCCTGTATTGCCAGGGTGGCCCGCAGAGCCCTGTCAGCCAGTTCTGGAGCACACGCTGGAACCTGTGCCTGATGGCCTCAAACGGCTATGTTGTCATCGCCCCCAACCGCCGCGGTCTGCCCGGTTTCGGTACCGAGTGGAACGCCCAGATTTCAGGCGACTACCCCGGCCAGAATATGCAGGATTACCTGTCGGCCGTTGACGACATGAAGCGTGAACAGTACATTGACCCGGCCCGTATCGGTGCCGTGGGTGCATCATACGGCGGATTCTCGGTTTATTGGCTGGCCGGACACCATGACAAGCGTTTCGCTGCCTTCATTGCCCACGCCGGCATCTTCAACATCGAGGCTCAGTATCTTGAGACCGAGGAGATGTGGTTTGCCAACTGGGACCTTGGTGGGCCGTACTGGGACAAAGAGAACCCCGTGGCTCAGCGCACATTCGCCTCATCGCCCCACCTCGCTGTCGACAAATGGGATACCCCCATACTGGTTACCCACGGTGAATATGACTTCCGCATCCTTGCCTCACAGGGCATGATGGCTTTCAATGCCGCCCGCTTGCGCGGTGTCCCCGCCGAGATGCTGATTTTCCCCGATGAGAATCACTGGATTCTGAAGCCCCAGAATGCCGTCATGTGGCAACGGGTGTTCTTCCGTTGGCTGGATCGCTGGCTTAAAGGCGAGAAATAATGTCAAAAACCAAAGTAAAAAAGGCCCTCGGCGAGCTGACACGTGAACAGCTCGTCGAGGTTTTGCTTGATTTATATTCAGCACGTACGCAGGCCCGAGACTGGCTGAACTTCTTTGCTGAACCCAACACGCAGACAGCCAAGGAGAAAGCTATTGATGCCGCCCTTAAGGAGTGCCGCCGCTCAAAGTGGGGCCGCTCACGCATGCGCATCTCGGTGTTGAACAACCTCAGCAAGGAATTTGAAACCTTAGGGGTGGATACCCCGGATGTGATTGACCTGCGCCTGACTATATGCAACTTCCTGTGCCAGGTTGACAGCGCCTTTTATCTTTCTGAAGCCCAGACTGAGTCAATAAAGAAGTACTTTGTCAAAACGCTTGAGATTGCTTTGGGAGCCGGAACATTGCCCAAAGTACAAGCAAGGATGCAGGAGATGGCCGAGGTGGCCCGGGCGGGATCGGCCCTGCGGCGGTTCCTGATGGACCCCGGTCAGAACGGGTAGCCGATTGCCAGGTGGAAAGCTAACGATTTGCCGAACGACGGCATGTTGTAATAGCCGTGTTTGTCGGTCTTATAGGGCGCATGGATGCCGATGCCAAGGTCGGCGCGCACAATCAGTATATCAAGGTCATAACGCAGGCCCACGCCCGTTCCAAGGGCTAGGTCCTTGAAGAAGGTTGAGGCCTTCAGCTCACCCCCGGGGCGCTGAGGGTCCTTTTTCAGCAACCATATATTGCCGCAGTCAATGAAGGTAGCCCCGTGCAGGTCCCCGATAATGGGGAAGCGCAGCTCGGTGTTGACCTCAAATTTGAAGGTACCGGTCTGGTCAAAATATCCGTTGACAAGGTCCTTGGGCGGCCGATATGAACCGGGGCCCAATGAGCGCACGGTGAAGGCGCGTATCGAGTTGGCACCGCCGATGTAGAACTGCTCGCTGTACGGCACCTCGGTTGAGTTGCCGTAGGCATGGGCTGCCCCAACCAGCGCGCGTGACACCAACCACACATCCTTGCGCGTGAGTCGTTGCCCGTAAACTATCTGTGCCGTCCCTTTGACAAATTGTGAGAAGGGGGTGCCAAAAAGCTTCTTCTCGCCATGTTTGCCGCACAGCTGGTAAATGCTCCAGAAGACGTTACCGGCCTGCTGCAGCGTCAGTTGGAAGTTGAAGGTGCGCCATTTGCGATACTTGCGGTCAAAGGTGTAGCTGTATAGCATCTGCGGGATATACTGGTCCCTGAAGGAGAGGGCAACCGCCGGGTTGGCCGCCATGATCGAGTCAAAATCATGGGTCGTCTTCAGCAGCTTGGTGTAGCTTATCTTGAAGGGGGTAAAGGAGTTGCTGACGTGTCGTGAGTATTGCCAGTCATATGACAATCCGGCATTGAATTGCGCTATCTTGAAGTAGTGCGGGCGGTTCATCAGCTCGGCATTCAGCGTTATGCGTGTCCAGTTGAGGACGCGTCGGCGACGGGTAACCCAGTCGGGTGCAAGCAATCGGGGGAATGCCAGGGAGGTGGTGAGGCCAACCTCGTATGAGTTGAATTTACTCTTTTCATTGCCGTGTCCGGTTTGCCACTCATAGTCGCCATTGATTTTCACCGAGAACTGCTCCCCTCCACCAAATATGTTCTTGTTGGTAATGGTTGCGGCCAGTCCCGGCCCGAGATAGGAGTTGGACTTTGAGCTGGCATTGGCCTCAAGGGTCGCTTCAAGGGGCTTGTCAAAGGTGCAGTTGATGTATACGTCCAGGGTCGGCTCCTTGGCAAGCGTGTCAGGGATGGCGTTGATTTCAATGCCGTTGAAGATGCCTAAGCGTGACAGGTAGGTCTGCGTGTTATTCATCTGGCGCACCGAGAAGATGCGTCCCGTCCTAAAGGCTATACAGCTTGGTATCAACCCCTTGCGCAGGCGCGACGGCATTTGCTGTATTATGGTACCGCGTTGGGTCTGCAGGGTGTCGGTCCACTCGGCCGTCAGGTCTGACCGGTAGATATTGGTAACGATTTTACCGGTTTTGAACTGTTGTAGCCCGAATTTGGGGGCGTTGTCGGCGATGTCAAGACGCAAGGCAATCTGCTCAGGCCGCATCAGCGAATCGGCCAGATAGGTCAGAAAATCAGGCTGGAAAAAGTAATACCCCTTGTTGCGCACAGCATTGGCTACGTTGACACGCACCTGTGCCAACGAGTCAAGGGCGTAACGTGAGCCGGCCTTCAGGTATGTGCTGCGGCTTGCTACCGAGTCTATCAGGTGATTGAGGTAGCAGGTATCGGGTAACAGCTGTACAGAGTCAATCATGTAGGGGCGCCCGGTGTTGACGCTGTACAATATCTGGGCTTTCTTCTTGTTTTTGCCCTGCACCAGTTGGTAGGTGGCGGTCCCCTGGAAGTATCCGTTGTCCTGCAGTACCTGGTCAATCATTTTTGTCCGAATCTCAGGGCGCACATCGCTTATCAGTACCGGTTGTTGCACCAACAGGTTATATAGCCATTTCCCGATCTCCTTTTTCGGCTCATCCCAATGGTTCCACACCCACAACCCGATGGGGAAGGGGTAGCGGTAGTAGGGGGAGTACAGGCAGTTGTTGGGCTTGACATTGACAGCCGTTTTAACCTCAGAGGAGAGCCCCGGGGGCATCTTGACGCTGTCAGGCATCCTGATGTCTATCTTCTTAACCCCGGTGTACAGGATATCCCCCTCAGCCAGGCGTGAGGTGGTAGAGCATGAGTGCGTCAGCAGTGCGGCAACCGTCAGGAGCAGGGCGCTGACCAGCAGGGTGGGGTGGGAGGTGCGGTGTCTCGGCTTCATTCTTGGGCGGTTGTTTTTAGCGGTGGACGCGGGGTGGAGGTGCTGCTGTTGCTGCGGTGCCCGAAGCGGAACAGGTCCCGCAAGGAGTTGAGTTTGCGACGCATCACAAAGCCCACACCGGTCTGTGTTATCTCACCCTCAAGTATCGACTCAAAACCTGTGTGGCGGAAGATGCGTATGTACATCGACCCCGCACGGTTCAGCAGATACTCAAATGATATGTCGTTTATCAGGTTCTCTGAGAAGTTCTCATCGGTGTCGGCGTCGGTTGAGTAGTTGCCGCCCACAATTATTTTGATGCGGTCATCGGCGAAACTCTTTGACAGCCGGTAGCTGTATGAGGTGGTGGTGGAGGTTGACCCGTCAAACGTGCGGTCATACTGCTCAATGCCGAATGAAAGGTCAACCCCGGGGATGGCACTGGCGGCCCATGAGTTGATTTTACTCTCAAGGAAGGAGAAGAGGATGTTGCCCCCCAAGGAGGCGTTCCCCTTGGTGCCGGGGCCTGAGTAAACGTTGTAAAGCAACATATTTATGGCCTGAGAGGCGCGTTGCTCGGGCGTCATCCCCGCAAGCTCGTTTTGCACGGTGATGTCGTCATCGGTTGACAAATCAAATGCCACATTCATGTTCTGCAGGGTGTTGGTCACCGAGAGGCCTATATCAAAGGTCACCAGGCGGGAGTTCTGGCCTGTTTGGGTGACGTTGGCCTTGAGGTGGTCAACGGCATGGATGTTCAGGATGGGGTTGAGCATATCCCCGTTGAAGGCCACATAGCTGCCCTCCTCAAAGTCAAACAGCTTCTCAGACAACATGGGCGGGGTGTAGCGCACAAAACCTTTCTGTATGGTGTAGCGGCCGGTGAGCCTACCCGAGTTTACCGGGTTCATCGTGAAGGTGAAGTTGCCGGACCCCTGCAGTTGCACGCGGTTATGCCCGTCGGTCGAAAGGTCCACCGTCAGTTGTGTGCCATCCTGGATATTGAGGTTGGCCTCAAGAATCATGGCCATGGCCATGGCTACACTGTCGGCCTGTTGCACACGTGTGGTGTCATTGAAGTTTACAAACTTCACCATTTGGTTATTTGACGATGACAGTTGCGACACGGTGGTCTCCCCGCCGGGCAGAATGTAGGTGAGCGATGAGCCGCTGAGCAACGTCAGGTCGGCATCAACCTGCAATATCCCACCAAGTTTGCCCCTCACTGACGCATCGGCATCAATCGATGCTTTGCCAAACACCTCGGCGCCGCGAGATTTGCTTGAGTTCACCAACATCATATCCCGGGCTTTGAGGGCAATGTCCAGGCCTATGTCACTAAGTTTTTTCAGGTCAAGGCTTCCGCCAACCGTCAGCGGGTTGCTGTTGGCGCCGGTTATTGCAAGGTCGTTGAAGTGCACAATGTTGCTGTCAACCGGTATCGGGTCTGAGGCTATGTGGTACATCTGGCCCAACATGCCCACGTTTACGGCGGCAGAATCAAAGCGCAGATAGCCGTTGATGCCCGGGGTCAGCGTGGGGCTGAAGGGGCGCAGAACGTCCATTTTGCCACTGAGGTAGCCGCTGAGTTGCGCAACATCTTTGGGCAGGAACGGGTTGGCGATGGACAGGGGCAGACGGTCCAGGGTCAGGTCAACACGCAGCGGCGGCGCACCCGTGGTGTCACTCTCGGCGACACCGTGCAGTGTCAGGATTTTTGCCGAATCCACTGCCAACCATGCGTTGGCCTCAAACTGTCGCGAGGCCGGGTTGGTGCGCATGTCAAGGTTCAGGTCAAACGTGCCCATGCGGTTGTTTTCGTATGCAAGGTCGGCAAGATTTACCCGGCCTATGGCCGTGGCATAGTCGTTGGAGAGGTTCAGTCGCAAGTTGGCTGAAAGGATGCCCGCAAAGGGTGGCGGGGACGGGATGATGGAAAGCCAGTCCTGGATGTTAACCTTGCTGATGTCTACCATCAGGTCGCGATTGTCGCCAATGGTGTCAACCTCAGACTTGACGGTGTACAAGCGTATCGAACTGGCGGCATCAGATACCGATAGGTCAGCCTCGAGTCGCTTACCCAAAAAGTTATAGCTGATAAAATTGTCGCTGTTTACGTTCCACTGCTTGTAGGCGATGACGGGATTGTAGGGCATCAGGCGCATCGTCACCGTTGAGTCCTGCGCCGTCAGCATGGCGCCCAAGCGATACCCGGTTTCCCCCTTTATGTTCTCCTGTCGAAGAAGGGCCGTGAGGCGTTGGTCGCCAAGGTACCCGTTCACCCACACGCGGGCAAAGTCGTCAAGCGTGCCGGGGCGGTTGCCTATGTGGGCGTTGTAGGTGAGGAAGTGGCCGCGCTGCACACCGGTCAGGGTCACAGTGTCAATAGCCATGGTCTGCGTCTTCAGGCCCGTCAGCTGCCCGGACAGGTGGATCAGAGAGTCGTTGGTGAAGGTGAGACCGATGGTGTTGAAGTTTAGGTTCTCGGTGTCCAAGAATTGCGTGATGAGATTATTGGTGCCACCCGCGACGAACAGCGACATATTGGGGAGCGCGCGTTGCAGCGAGTCAACATTGATGCTGCGGTTGGCAATCTGGTGGTCAATCAATGTCTGAACACCGCTGATGCGTGATAAAATATCCTGTAACGAGGAACGCGCTATCAGCAGGGCCGTCAGGTCGCCGTTTTGCAACGACGCATGCACCGAGTCGCCCGTCAGGGTAACGTCCATGGCCGTGGGGCCGGCGGTGAGTTGCAGGCTGTTGAGCAATATTGATGCGGTGTCGATATTTGCTACTGCCGAGATGTCCCCGTTCTTTGGGTTGTATGTGCCGGTGGTGGTCAGTTGCAGGGTGCCACCAAGGGTTGAGTCGCTCAGGCCAAGAGCATGCAGGTCAAGATGCCGCACATCCCCGGCCACATCCCAGCTGTAGCTGTCAGGTGCAAAGTTGGCATCAAAGTCGATATTTACGTCAGCATCGGGGACCGCCGAGTTGAGGACACCCCGGGCATGGCGGTCGGCCAGCGTAGCATGCAGGGACAGGGGGCTGAGGTTGTTGCCTCGATAGGCCAACTTTGCAACCTCAAGGTCAATTTTTGATGCAGCGCGTGTGCGTGCCGGGTCAAAGCCGTTGCCAACGGCTGTCAGGGTGGCCGTCACAGCTCCTATCCCCAAATTTGGCATAAAGGCATCAACGGGGAAGGCATCGAGCTTCAGGTTGGCGTTATATCGCTCTGCGCCCATCGAGAAGGTGCCCTTGACGGCGGCACGTCCGTTGTTGGCGGTGGCAGCCAGGTTGGCGGTGACGTTGGCAGGCGATGAGTATTTCACCGTCCCTTTTACCGTCATGCGGTCAGGAAGGCTGAGGTCGCTACCTATATATTTTGCCAGCAGTTTTGGGGGCAGGCGTTTGGTGCCGCGTAATGCCCCGTCAATGGCAATGTCGGCAAAAAGGCGCTTCATGTTATTGTAGTTGCGCACCTGGCCCGACAGCTTCAGGTCGGCAAACCCGGGGTAGGACACCACCCCGCGGCGTATGTTCACATCGTTGTCGTTGGCAGCGGCATCAATGTCGAGGGTGACGCTGCGTGGTGAGGGGAGAACGGCCAACGTCGGGCGCATACTCGGGAAGGCTGACAATACATCGCCAAACCCGATGCTGCCGCGGGCATTTGCGTTGATGTCAAGGGCTGACCCCATAGCCATGACGGCATTGGCCTCAAGACGGGAGTGGTCGGTGAGCAGGGTGAAGTCGCTGACACGCATGCGTGTGGAGTCCATGGCAAAGAGGCCGTGCGCGTTAACGTGCAGGCCGCACCGCTCGGTGGCCTCAAGCAACGTTATGGGCACCGAGATTTCCATGCCACGGTTGCTGAAGTTGCTGATGTCAATCCTGACGCCGCTCACTTGCAGGTAATCCATATCCAGCCCCGGGACGGGTTTGGCACCGGTGACGGCATACAGGGCGTCGCGTGCCGACAGGTGCAGCTTCTGTGCCGTTATCAGCCACGGCTCTGAGGGCACGGTGTCAACCGGCACCTCAGGCACCGGCTCGGGGTTGCGCGGATACAGGTACCGCGCCGTGACGCCGTCAACGGCCAGCGACGCGGCGTTGATGCGCCGCGCGGCCATGTCGATTCTGCCGTCAAGCAGCGTGGCCTCGGGGACCGAGCACTGCAGGGTGTCGATGGTGGGGTCCAGCCGCATGGCAAAATTGACGTTGCGCAGATTGATGCGCTTAGCCGTAATGAGCATGGGGGAGGTGGTGGTGTCCGTGGGGCTCGGCACAGTGTCGGGATGCAACACCAGGCTGATGTCGGCCCCTGAGAGAAGGGCCTGTCCAAGGTCTATCTTGTCAAAGCTGAAGGTGAGGTTGCTTTTGTCAAGCTCAAACTTGTCAAGCCGCGCACGCAGCCACATCAGCGAGTCGGCAGTCCCCAATTGGTAGAACCCCGAGTCCAGCCGCGCATAGTTTACCTGCACATCCCCTTTGAACAGCGGCATCAGCGCCACGCCCACATCCAGGCGTTTGCCGCTGAGCATGGTGTCACCCGGGGTTGTCACCACGCACACGCCGTCAACACTGAGGCGCAAGGGCCAGCGCAGCCGCAGGCGGTCAACCTTTACATCCCACCCGGTTGACTTCTCAACCTGTGAGACAGCTATATCCTTGGCAAAATCCTGCACAAACGGTATGTAGAGAAGTACCGGTATCAACAGCACAAAGAGCACTATCCCCAAGAGTATCCTCAGGATGATGTGTAATGGTCGTTTCAGGGTCTTCTTCACCGTGGCAGTGGGTTATCTTTGTTTCTGTTTAGGCGGCGGAACGGGGTCGTATCCGGCCCCTCCCCAGGGGTGGCATCGCAGTATGCGCTTCAGGGCCAGGGCTGTTCCGCGCAGAACCCCGTGTACCCTCACGGCCTCAATGGCGTACTGTGAGCAAGTGGGGGTGTAGCGGCATGAGGGGGGCAGCATCGGCGAGATGCACAACCGGTAGAACTTCACCGGCAACAGCCAGGCCTCACGCAATGCTTTCACGCCTGGCGGGGTTGTTCGGTTTCGGCATACAGGGCCTCAAGCAGGCGCACATCAGCGTCGGTGAGCTCAACATGCCGGCGGGCCATGACCGTGCGGGCAGTCTCAAGGAACCGCGGCAAGGAGGCGTGTTTAAAGCCCGTGATGGCCCCACCCTCGCTGAACGACGGGATGAAGGTGCGGGGGAATCCGGCCCCGTAAACGTTGCAACCCACGCCCACAACTGTGGCCGTGTTGAACATCACATTGATGCCGGCCTTGGAGTGGTCGCCCATTATCAGCCCGCAAAACTGCAGGTTGGTGCGGTCAAAGCCCTCGGTGGCATAGTTCCACAGGCGTATCTTGGCATAGTTGTTCTTGAGGTTTGAGGCCACACACCCGGCACCGATGTTGCACCACTCGCCAATGACGGCGTTCCCGAGGAAACCGTCGTGGGCCTTATTGGCATACCCTTGGAACATCACGTTGTTTATCTCACCCCCTACTCGGCAATGCGGGCCGATGGTTGAGTCGGGCCACACATGGGCACCGAGGTTGAGGCGCGACCCCTCCATAAGGGCGAACGGGCCACGAATGCAGCACAGCTCGGTCACCTCGGCATCCTTCCCGATGTATATCGGGCCGGTGGTGGTGTTCAGCACGGCAGCGGTCAGTTTTGCTCCCGGCTCAATGAACAGTTGGGACGGGTCACCGATGAGGGTGCATGTGGGGTCAAGGGGTTGACCGGTGCGTGAGGCCGTGACAGCCTCAAAGTCGCGGCGCAGGGCCTCGCCATTTCCCTCAAACAGGTCGGTAATGCGGGTTATGATGTCCAACTTTCCGGTGAACTCATGGCGGCGCAGCGGCTCCCCCACGTGGGCTATCAGCGTATCGCCGACATACAGGGCATCCCCGCCGATAAAGCTCTCGATGACAGCGACTAACTGAGGGGTAGGGCATACGTTGCCGGCAATAAACAGCTCGGTTTGCCTGTCACCCTTTGAGCGTGGCCACAGCTCATCAAGACGCGGGTCGGCCGGCGCCCAGCTATAGTTGCCGGGGAGCATAGCCTCCCATTTCTCGCGAATCGTCAACATGCCGCGACGCAGGGCTGCAACGGGACGGGTGAAGGTGAGGGGCAGCAGGTTGCGGCGTACCTCACCGGGGTCAAACAGGGTGATATTGCGCATGACAGCGTGTGTGTTGGTGAATATGCGCAAAATTACGAAATATCACTGAAATATCGCTGAAAAATCGTAATTTTGCCTGCGTGGAAATAACGAAAACGCCCATTGACGGCTTATTGATTCTATCCCCTCCCCGTTACGGCGATGCCCGCGGATACTTTAGCGAGGTGTGGCAGCAGCAACGTTTTGACGCGGCTGTCGGCAAAAATGTGCAGTGGGTACAGGATAACGAGTCGGTGTCACAGACAGGCGTGTTGCGCGGGCTGCACTTTCAGCGCGCTGACGCATCCCAGGGCAAATTAGTGCGCGTCATCAGCGGCCGGGTACTCGACGTGGTGGTTGACCTACGCCGCCGCTCCGCAACTTTCGGGCGGCATTTCGCCCTCACTCTTGATGATGAATCAGGGCGTCAGCTGTGGGTCCCCCGTGGGTTTGCCCATGGTTTCGCCGTGTTAAACGGCCCGGCGCGTTTCCTGTATAAGGTTGACAATTACTACAACCCGGCCGCTGAGGTTACGTTGCGGTTTGATGACCCGGCCTTGAAGATTAAGTGGCCTGAGATGCCCCAAACCCTTCTCTCGCCCAAGGACCTCAACGGCCTGAGCCTCTCACAGCTAATCGAACAAGATATTTTGCCCGATGCGTGAACGACTTTTTGTAAGCGACATGGACGGCACATTGCTGGGTGCCGACTCAAGGATTAGTCCCGCCTCAGCACGCATGCTCAACGAGGCTGCAGCCGCCGGCGCGCTTTTCACCGTGGCAACGGCAAGGACCCCGGCAACGGTTGAGCCGTTGCTGCAGGGCATTGACACACGCATCCCCGCTGTGGTGATGACCGGCGCAGGGCTTTGGGACCACAACCGTGGGCGGTACATTTCCCTGCAAACTCTTTCCCATGCCGAGGCGCGTATTGCCGCCGATGTGTGTCAACTATACGGGTTGATACCTGTGGTGTATTGCCGGGGTGCAAATCAGATTCTTGAGGTTTACCACCCGCAGAGCATTCAAGAACCCTCGGCTGAGAAGTTTATCGTTGAGCGGTCAGCACTGCAACTCAAGAAGCTTCACCCGGTGACGAATCCCTTGCTGCGTCTTGTCGGTGACGATGTTGTTCTGCTCCTGGCCATGGGTCCGAAGCAGCAAGTTCAGCAGGCCGCCGCTCAGCTGCAAAATGTGGCCGGGATGTCAGTGTCATGGTATAGCGACCCGGGGTATCCCGGCATATATTTTCTGGAAATCTTCGGTCCGGAAGTGAGCAAGGCCCACGGATTGCAGCGTTTGCGGGAGTATACCGGAATTCAGGAGGTAACCGTCTTCGGCGACAATTACAACGACCTGCCCCTTTTCGAGGCCGCCGACTATGCCGTTGCCGTCGAGAACGCCGTTGAGGACGTCCGCAACGCCGCCGACGAGGTCATCGGCCCCAACTCCACCGACGCCGTCCCCCGCTACCTCCTCGCCCACTGCCTGTAACCCCGGGAGGTAACAAATACAAATATTTAATCCCCCATAGTTTACCCCCACCCGTAGATAATACCCGTGCGTCCCTTCGTTCGGCCCTGTAAATATGCTAATAATGCGGTATGGATTCATTTCGGGGGAGGCAAATATTGAGGCCGTTCACCCATCCGGGGAACGGCCTCGTTGAGCGGTGCGCACGGGGGGACTCGAACCCCCACGCCCGAAAGCACCAGATCCTAAGTCTGGCGCGGCTACCAATTACGCCACGCGCGCTTGCTGCAAAGATACATATTTTTCACGCCCCGCGCAAATTCCATTTTATGGGGCGGAAATATAACAAGGGAGGCCGCTTCCCTGTGGGCGCGGCCTCCGTGTGGATATTTGTAAAGCAAACTGTATCAGTTGCCTACTACTGTGCAGGTGTAGGGGTGCTTTGAGAAGTCAATGGTGACGGTGTAGGTACCTGCCCCGGGGGTAGGTATGTCTGAACCATTGGCAACGAGGTTGGTCATCTCACCACCGAGGTTGATAACCCAGTCGTTGTTCATGCGGAACTTCCAAGCACCGGTCTCGTTGAAGGTTACGTTGCCGCTCCAGATAGCGTAGTTGTCACCAACGGGAGCCAGTTGGGCGTCGTCGGTCCAACCGAGGGCGGCATCACCGATAACGCTGACGTTGGCAATGTAGGTGAGTGTGTAGGTCTGCTCGGCAAGGTTCAGCTCAACAAAGTAGAGGCCGTTTTGGGCTACCTCAATGTTGTCGCCACCTTCTTTGAGGATGCCGTCGGCACCACCCCAGTTTACTGACCATGCGTCGTCAACTGAGAATTTGAACATATCATTTATAACAGCGTAGCCGCTCCACGTGGTGTAGTCCTCATCAGGATAGAGGCCCATAGATGCGGTGGGTGACCAGTTGTTGGCGGGACCGGGGGTCCAGATTACCTCATACTCATAAGCAACCTTGGGGAGGGTTACGGTGATGGGGGCTACGTTGTAGTATTTGTTGGGGTCGCCAACAATATACTCGGTGTGGCCGTTGTTGAGGGCCAGCAGCTGGTAGCGGATGTACAGTGTGCGTGAAACCTCGCCTTTTGAGCCATAGAGCTGTTTTACAGCCCATGTGAGGTGCTCGGCGGTGGCAGTGAGTTCACCATCGGCAGCGGCGATGTTCATGTCGATGACGTTGGTCTCAAAGTTGGCATCGTCTGATGCTTGGGCAGCAACACCAAAAGTATATGCTGCGGGCCAGTTTTCAACGATATATGAGCCGACTTTGATCAACTCATCATCAGGGGTATCGGCGGTCAACATTATCGGGGTTACCTCAGGGGCGAACTGTACATCGCCCACGGTGAAGGGTGCCTCGGGAAGGTTGGTCGGAGCCTGAGGTTTGGGCAGCTCAAAGTTGTCACATGCTGTGAGCGCAAAGGCTGCCAAAGCCATTATAGCTATTTTTTTCATTTGCTTTCTGTGATTAATACCGGCGGGAGGGTTTGCTCACCGAGGGGTGATTCCCCCTCCCGCCGATGTTGTAATTTAATTATTCAGCAAGGGTGAATTTAACAGTTCCGTTGTTGATGTCAACTTCCATTGTTACGTTACCACCGTTTGAGGGGTGCCAAGAGCCTTTACCCCAAACGCAAGTGCCGTTGTAAGGCAGTGTGATGTCAATAGCGGTGTCATCAACCTGGTTACCGATTGAGTTGTTCTCCCAGTCACCGGGTGCGCTGTAGAAACGGAAGTACTTGTCAGCCGTAATAGCGATGGGCTCTTTTGACACGTAAACGCCGTTGCCCTGACGGTCATAGAGAACGCAGTTGTCGGCAACGAGGGTCTCGGGGTCAAAGTCAATGTTCCAACCGGTAGCCACGGCGTCGCCAATCAGGTAGAGGCGCTCATAGAGGCTCCAATCCTCCTCGCCGGCAGCCATGAAGTTGAAGCGCACGGTCATGGCATTGAGGTCAACCTCAACGCTGATGGTACCCTCGGTAACGCCGGGGAAGTTCCATGCACCCTTACCCTCAACGCAAGCGCCTGAGAAGGAGTTGTCAATAACCTCAAAGTCGGTAGCATTGTCATCAACCTGATAACCGATTGAGTTGTGTTCCCAGTCAGCCAGGTCGGTGTAGAAGCGGAACATCGGGGCCTCGGTGAATGAGAATGAGCCGCGGTAGATGTTGGTACCAACACCGGTCTCAAATACGCGGTAGTCCTCAAGAGCGGCAGCATTTGCGGGAGCCGGCTCTTTCCAGCCTGAGATGTTACCGATCAGATAGATATATCCGGGTTCTGCAGCGGCATAATATGTGCCAACTTTTGAGAATTTAACGACATTTGATACGATGCCGGTGCCGTCAACGCCATCGATGTAGCAATAGGCACGTACATACATCTCGATTGAGCCGTTGTACTTCTCATCAAAGTCATTGCGGCTCTCATACCCGTAGAGGGTGGTGAGGGCAATAGCCAGGTCATTGGCGTTGACGGTGATGGTGGTTGATGAGGGGTCAATGGGCATGAGGGTCTCATAGGTGGCAAAGTCTGCTGTCTTTGACACCTGCAGTTCATACAGTGATGCCAGGGCCACGCCATAGTCGGGTTGTGAGCACACAACCGTGAAGGTACCGTCCTTGGTGAGGTTGAGGTACTGGTCGGCCATGGCCGGCGTGTTCAGCACAAACGTGCCGGCTTCGGGAATCTGGAGCTTGGGTTCGGTATCGCTCTCGCAAGAGGTAAACCCTAAGGAAGCGATAGCCAAGGCTGCCAGTATTATGGTTTTCTTCATTTGGAATGTTTTTTTACGAGATTAATAACCGGGGTTCTGCTTGTATCCGGCCATTGATACTACCGGAGAGGGCAGGGGATAGTAGTTGAAAGACTCGGGGAAGTTCTGGCCTTCGGGGTTAGTTTCGCTGCCTTTGAAAGCCCAGTTGTAACCGCTGATCCACTGGCCGTAGCGCTTGAGGTCGGTGCGGCGTGTACCCTCGGTGTAGAGCTCACGCTGACGCTCGGCGCGCAGGTCCTCGGTGCTCAGTGAGGTGAATGAGTTGAGGCCGGCACGGTTGCGGATGTAGTTTACATACTTGAGGGCTTCAGCCTGGCTGCCGCCACCACCGTTGATGATGGCCTCGGCTGCTGAGAGGTAAATCTCAGCCAGACGTACCATTGCGAAGTCAATGTTCAGACGACCACCTTTGGTAACGGGGCCTGAAGCGGCAACGTCGATATCGCCATTGTCTTTGATTACCCAGTTTGAGTATTTAACGGGGCTGTAGCCGGCGTGGGGAGCTTCGGTAGCCTTAAGGTTACCGCCAAAGTCATAACCCTGTTTGCTGGTGAGCCAGAAGCGTACGCGCTGGTCGGGGCTCTCAGACATTGCAGCGTCATTCCAGTCAAACTGGCGGGCGAGCTGTACACGGCAGGTGATACAGTTCCACTGGTCATTGAGGTTGTAGATGGTGCCAAGACCGTTGGTGTCAACCGTACCGGTGTTCTGGAACATACCCATGGTGTAGAGAACGGCTGCACCCCATGTCTCGATACCCCAGCTGATGTCGGTACCGGGGAGGGTACGGGTCTCAGTGCCGGGCAGGGTCCACAGGATCTCGTTTACATCACCACCGCCGGGGGCATACTTCTGGTTGCCCTGGCCAAAGATTTGGCTGTAGTTGTAGCAAAGACCTGATCCCTGGAAACCTTCGCCCTGGTGGCGGTCGATGATTGCTTTGGCGTGCTCATAGGCTTTTGCCCAGTCAGCGGTGCCGCAATATGTTTTGGCATTGAGGTACAGCTTAACGAGGTAAGCCTCGCAGCAGTCTTTACCAAAGTAACCGTAGGGGATTTCTTTGCGTACGTTGTCAAACTTGGTGAGGGTCTGCTCCATCTCGGCGGTGAGGCGACGATAGATCTCGGCTGACTGCATTTGCGGGGGTGTTGAACCCACGGCAGCATTGTCGTCAATCCAGGGCACATTGCCATAGAAGTCGAGCAGGTAGTACATACAGATCTCACGCAGCACGGTAGCCTGCAGGCGCAGGAAGGCCATGTCCTCGGCATTGGCACCGGCGAACTCGCCGTTGTCGCATGATGCGATGAAGTTGTTTGCCAGAGAAGCGTTCACAACCATACGGTAGTAGGGCGCGATGGCCATCTCCTGGGCGGTTGATACTATACCGAAGGGAAGGGTGGCGATACCGGCATCGTTGGTGTAGTAGAGCCAGTCAGCCTCGTCGGTAGGAATCTCCTGGAGGTTGAATACGGCGCGGCTGAACACGGCAAAACCGCCGTTTGACACAACGCCGCTGAGGATGTTGCTTGCTGAGGGACCCTCAGCCACGAAGTTGAGGGCAACGTCAGCAAACACAGCCTGCATGTACATGTCAGGGTCCTCGCTGAATTGGTCCGGAGTCAACTCATTGGGGTTGGTGATTTCAGTGTTCAAATCATCGGTGCAGGATGTCATGCCCATCATGCCCAACAGCGCCACACCGATGAGGAACTTATATGATTTCTTCATTTGTCAAGAATGAATTGTTGTTAGGTTGATTAGAAGTTGCAAACCACGCCCAGGGTGTAGGTTGTGGGGTTGGGATAGAGGCTGTTGTCAACACCGTTGTAAACCTCGGGGTCACAACCTTTATATTTGGTGATGACGAAGGGGTTCTCAACAACACCGAATATACGCACTGACATCTTGCCGCTGAGCAGGTTGTTGAAGGTGTAGCCCAGTGAGATGTTGTCGCAACGCAGGAAGGAAGCGTTCTGTACAAAGTAGCTTGACAGATAGTGGTGGCCACCAACGCCGTCATAGAGGAATGCGTCGGTCAGCAGGTTGTTCCAACCATATTGCCACATGGTGGTGGTGATGGTGCGGTCTGCACGCGGGGTGTTGTAAACATAGTTGCCGATGTTGGCACGCAGGGTGAAGCCCAGATCCCAGTTCTTATAGTTGAAGCTGTTGTTCCAAGAAACGGTGAAGCGGGGAGCGGGGTTGTGGTAGTAGATAAGGTCCTCATCGCTGATGACACCGTCGCCGTTCTGGTCAACGAATACACCGGGGATTGGGTTGTTGTCGTCGTCATAAACCTGCTCGAAGACGCGGAATGCGCGCGGAGCCTCGTCAACGGTGAACCAGCAGAGTGTACCACCCTGTCCTGCGGGAAGACCCTCGGCGGGGGTAGCGTCTGAGGCGTTGTCACCGGTCAGTGAGGTGATCTTTGAGTCGTTAAATGCCCAGTTGATACCGGTTGTCCAGGTGAAGTCATTGGTGACAACGGGTTTGGCGCTTACGGTTACCTCGACACCGGTGTTACGCAAGTTACCGATGTTTGAGCTGAGCTTGGCAGCGGTACCCATACCGAACAGCGGTGCGCTGTAGAGCAGGTCTTTGGTCTGACGCAGATACCAGTCAACGTTGGCGGTCAAACGGTTGTTGAAGAAACCGAAGTCCAAACCAACGTTCCAAGTTGTGGTCTCCTCCCACTTAAGGTCAGCGTTGTAGGCGTTGGGGTAGAGAGCCTCTGACCACGGGCCGTTGAGGCCGCTGTTCAAGCCGGGATAGTTGTTGTTGTTCAATGACCATGAGTAGATGGGCATGTAGGTGATCCAGCTAAAGGCATCCTGTTGGCCGGTAACACCCCAGCCGGTACGCAGTTTCAGGTCATTCCACCATCCGCGAACATCGTCAAATACGGGCTCCTCGCTGATGCGCCAACCAAGGGCCAGTGAGGGGAACAGACCCCAACGGTTGTCCTTAGCAAAGCGTGAGGTAGCATCGTCACGCAGGGTGAAGGTGACCAGGTAGCGGTCCATGAAGGTGTAGTTCAAACGACCGAAGAATGAGATCAGCTGCAAGGGAGCTGCCCATGCGTTGTGTGAACCGGGGATGCGTGAGTGGATGTTGGCTGCTGAAGCCTCGTCCCACTGCAGGTCATACTTGCCGTCAACCATGGGTACAGCACCGGTGGCATCTACCTGGTAACCACGGGTGTATACAAAGCCGTCCTCATGACCCAGGTATGAGAAGCGCTGCCACTCATAACCGGCCATTACGTCCAGATTACTCTTGATGGCCTCAAACTCCTTGCGATAGTTCAGGTAGAAGTTGAGCAAGGTGTTGCGGTTGAGCTGATACCATGAGTAGTGGGTACCGGCTGCGGTTGAGCCCATACCTGACAGGGTGGTGTTTGACCATTGGTCGCGACCGCCGGGCAGGTTCCAGGTGTTGCGGTTATTCTCTGATACCTCATAACCGAGGTTCAGGTTCAGGTGCAACTCGGGGAGGAAGTGCAGAGCGTAGTCAATCTGCAGGTTACCTGTTGATGAATAGGTCTCGGCACGTTTCTTATAGTTTACAAAAGATTGCAGGGGGTTGCTTTTACCTTGGCCCTGGTCACCCTGGGTGAGGTCATAGTACAGACCGTTGTAGAGTGTGCCCACTGAGTTTGCTGTCATGGCATAGTTGCCATAGATGGGGGCAGTGGGGTTGTATGAGTAAGCTGAGGCGAGGGCGCCCTCGTTGCCCCAACCTTTGATGCGCATATAAGTACCGGTAACGTTGGCGTTAACTTGCAGCAAGCCGTTGAAGAACTTCGGTGACAAAGAGATGCCCACGGTTGTGCGCTGTACATCGTTGTCGCGAATGATACCCTCATTGTTTGCCCAAGAAGCGCTGACGCGGTAGGGGAGCCATTTGGCGGTACCGGCAACACTCAGGTTGTAGTCCTGTGAGAAGGCTGTGCGGAGAACCTCATCCTTCCAGTTGGTCTCACCGTCAAAAAGTGAGTTCAGGTTTGCAGCCTCGCTGTCGGCATAGAGCTCTTTGGCAAGTGCGCGATACTCATCGGCACCCATCATCTTCAGGGTCTTGCGGGCCTTGGCAAGGTGCCAGTTGGCGGCAAAGGTTACCTTGGGGGCACCGCTGGCACCCTTCTTGGTGGTAACGATGATCACACCGTTAGATGCACGGCTACCGTAGATGGCGGTGGCTGAAGCATCCTTCAGGATGGTCATTGACTCAATGTCATTGGGGTTGAGCATTGACAGGGCGTTGATGCCGGTGCCGTTTACAAGCTCGGTATTGCTCTGGGGCACACCGTCAATAACGATCAACGGGTCATTACCGGCAGAGATTGATGAACCGCCACGGATACGGATGGTTGCGGTACCGGTAGGGTTACCACCGTTGGTGGTCACAGTCACACCGGGTGAGGCACCGACCATAAGGTCCTGTACTGAGTTGGCGATACCGGCTTCCAGTTCGTCAGGGCGGATAACGGCCACCGAACCGGTTGCGTCTGATTTCTTAACTTGGCCGTAACCAATGGCAACCACCTCGCCAAGCATCACTGAGTTCTCTGACAGGGTGATGTTGAGGTTGGTTTGACCGGCAACAGCCACGTCCTTCGGGTTCATGCCCACATAGGACACAAGCAAGGTAGCAGAGGCGGGCACGTTCAGATGGAATTTGCCGTCAAAATCGGTGGCAGTTCCGTTTGATGTACCTTTTTCCACCACACTCGCACCGATGAGAGGCTCACCGGCGTCGTCGACCACGGTGCCGGTCACCGTAATCTTCTGCGCTAAAGCGGGAAGGGTCAGACTCATCACCATGACGATGACAAGTATTGCCTTCCGACTCATCTGAAAACAAATGTTCTTCATGCAAGAAACTTTTTTGAAAGTGTTTTGGTTTTGGTAAGATTTATAATGGATTTTTTAGGATTTCCAAGGAATTATGTACTTGATTGTAAGGAATTGATGACAAATTGCCACACACGAAGACACGAAATTATACAGGCCGCGGCCTGTAAACGCCTACAAATATAGGTTGAAGATTTTATTTTGTCCCTCTTGCCCGTTTAAATTAGCGGACAACATCAGGTCTTTTAACATACTTTAACGATTGCGCCTGTAACTTCTGCCCCGCGTTTCCGTAACCTCACACGCCTTGTCGTTTCTTTTTGTGGCTTTAGCGTTTTTTTATTTAATTTTGCCGTAAAATATAACCCTACCCCATGAAACTATTTGAAAAGCTAACCAAAAAAGCGCGCGAGGACCGTCAGCGCATTATACTTGCCGAGGGTAACGAACCCCGCACACTCACAGCTGCAGACCGCCTGATTGCCGACCGCCTGGCAGACATCACACTTGTAGGCGACCCCGAGGAGATACACAAAATGGCCCGTGAGATGGGCCTCAATCATATCATTGAGGGCGCAAAAATTCTGAATCCCAATGACGAGGCCGTTATCGACCGCTATGCCCCGCTGTTGTACAGCCTGCGCAAGAACAAGGGGATGACCGAGGAGCAAAGCCGCATCACCGCCGCCAACAATCTGTACTTGGGAGTCCTTGCCGTCAAGGCCGGCGATGCCGACGGCATGGTGGCCGGCGCAATCAACACCACCGGCAACGTGCTGCGTGCCGCCTTCCAGGTCATCAAGACCGCCCCCGGCATTGAGGTTGTGAGCGGCGCATACGTTATGGTGCTCCCCGAGGGCTCACCCTACGGCACCGATGGCCTGCTGATATTTGCCGACTGTGCCGTTATTCCCGACCCCACCGCAAAGGAACTGGCACAGATAGCCGTGGAATCAGCCAAGACCGCCCGCGACATGGTGGACATAGAGCCGCGAGTTGCCCTGCTGTCATTCTCGACAAAGGGTTCAGCCAAGCATGAGCGCGTCGACAAAGTCATAGAGGCCGGCCGCATAGCCCATGAGATGGACCCCGATTTGGCCCTGGACTGCGAGCTGCAGGCCGACGCCGCCCTGGTGCCGGTGGTAGCAAGCCTCAAGGCACCCGACTCACCCGTTGCCGGCAAGGCCAACGTGTTGGTATTCCCCTCACTTGAAGTCGGCAATATCGCCTACAAGCTTGTGCAGCGCCTGGGCGGCGTGCAGGCTGTGGGGCCCGTGCTGCAAGGATTGGCCGCACCCGTCAACGACCTGAGTCGCGGATGCTCGACTGACGACATCTACAACACCGTGATACTTACCTGCAATCAGGCCATTGGTGCAAAACGTTAAACCGGAACCTTATAACCGATAACCACCTGCTTTAGAAAACCATGAAGATTCTTGTACTAAACAGCGGTAGCTCATCAGTAAAGTATAAACTTATCGACACCTCCACCGATGCCACCCTGGCCGAGGGAGGTGCCGAGAAACTTGGCCTTGCCGATGCTTTTGTAAAATTTAAACGTCCCGACGGCACCAAGGCCACCGTGGCCCTGAAGCCCAATGCCGGCCACAAGGATGCCATCGAGGAGATTCTGCGTCTGCTCACCGACCCCGCTGCTGACGGGCCGCTGAAAAACCTCAACGAAATCGAGGCCGTGGGACACCGCCTGGTGCACGGTGCCGACAAGTTTGCCAAGAGCGTTGTCATCACCGACGAGGTAAAGGATATGATACGCCAATGCTACACCCTGGCGCCGCTCCACAATCCCGCAAACATGACCGGCGTCGAGGCCATGGAGCAACTGTTGCCGGGTGTACCCCAGGTGGGTGTGTTTGACACCGCTTTCCACCAGACCATGCCCCCCAAGGCATTCCTCTACCCGCTGCCCTATGAGTACTATACCGAGGACGGGGTGCGCCGCTACGGTTTCCACGGCACCAGCCACCGCTACGTTTCACAGCGCGCTGCCGAGTTGCTGCAGCAGCCCATCGGGGAGCTGAAGATGATCACCTGCCACATCGGTAACGGCGGCTCAATAACCGCTGTCGACGGCGGTAAATCGGTTGACACCTCAATGGGCCTGACACCCACCGAGGGGTTGATGATGGGTACCCGTGTGGGAGACGTTGACCCCGGGGCACTCATATATATAATGAAACAGCACAACCTCACCCCTGACCAACTCAGCGACATCATCAACAAGAAGAGCGGCGTGCTGGCAATCTCGGGCCTCTCAAATGACATGCGAGAGATTGAGAACGCCGTTGAGCAGGGCAACGAACGTGCCACCCTGGCACTGGATATCTACATCAACCGCATCATCAAGTACATCGGTGCCTACGCTGCCGAGATGGGCGGCCTGGATGTGATAGTCTTCACCGGCGGTGTCGGCGAGAACCAGACCGGCCTGCGTGCCGATGTGTGCCGTCCCCTCGGCTTCATGGGCGTGAAGATTGATGAGCAGCTCAATGCCGTTACCCGCGCCACTGAGACCCTGATTTCAGCACCCGACTCGCGCGTGAAGGTGCTTGTTATCCCCACCGATGAGGAGCTGATGATAGCACGCGACACAGCTATGTTGGCCAAGTGACCCCCTGACGCATAATGTACACAATATGGCCGGCCGCAAGAACATGTGGCCGGCCTTTGGCGTTATATATAGTGAACGAATAAAATCAGAAACGATATGGCAGACAAAAATTTGAACAGAGAGATTGACCGCGCACGTGAGGATTTGCCCGGGGCAGCCATTGATGCTGCCGACGATAACCGCGTTGAAAAGGGTGCTGTGCGCGCCGATGTCAAAGAGCTGAATGACAATCCGCGCGACACCGACCTCAAGATGCCCTGAAACGGGTAACGCCTTAATAGCCAAAGGATAAAAAGATAGAAATACAGAACCGGTATACGCGGGGCGCATTTTGTTGTGCCCCGTTTTTTATGTACCTTTGCCGCCATAGAGATTTATAACATTACTTTTACAGTTTCTGATAGTATGAAATTACACAAACTTATGACAGGGATGCTGATGCGTACTGTCGTAATAGCCGTTCTGGCCTTGGGAGCCCTGAGCGGCTTTGCAGCCAACGTGTACCTGCGTGGCAGCATGAACGGGTGGGCAGCCAATCGTGACTGGCAGTTTACCACCGAGAATAACCTTGTATATCACCTTGACAACGTCACCGTTAAGGCCTCTGATACCTGGAAGGTTGCTGACGAGGACTGGAAGGCTGTGAACTATGGCGGAGTAACGGACCTGGAGCCTAATCAGGTCGGTGTTATGACCCCTGTAGGGGCTAACTGCACCCTGAGCCGCGACTATACCGGTGAGGTCAATTTCTTTTTGCCCACCGGCGAGATAATCTTTGGCCCGGCTCCCGAGGCATGGCTCAAAAATGACCCCATGTTGCTGACATCGCGCACCTTGCCGGTGCTGTTCATCAACATTTACACCGACGACACCTATACCACTCTTGACCCCACAGTGCTGTCAAAGGATCTCTCTGACAAGAAATATCGCCCCGGCCAGTATTGGCTGGACGTAAGTGCCTGTGCGTGGGCTGAGGAGGCCGGCTTGGAGAATATCGGCTCAGAGGCCGAGCCCTTGCCCCTTGAGATGAAAGCACGAGGCAACTGGACCATGGTCGGGTTTGCAAAAAAACCGTTTAAGCTGAAACTCGGCTCAAAGCAGACAATGCTCAACATGGGCAAAAAGTCAAAGCATTGGGCCATCCTGGCACATGCCGACGACAACCGCGGATACATGCGCAACTTCACCGGCTTTGACCTTGGCAAGCGCATCGAGCTGCCCTGGACGCCGAGCCAGCAGCCCATCGAGGTTGTTATCAACGGTGACTACCGCGGGCTGTACTTCCTCACCGAGTCAATACGCGTTGGTGACGGCCGAGTGCCCATTGAGGAGCTCGCCGACAATGCCACCGACCCCACGCTGTGTTCTGGCGGCTACCTTGTTGAGCTTGACAACTATGATGAGGAGAACCAGACGCGCCTTGCCGAGGAGGGTTGCAACCCCCGCATACGTTACTATGATGCCCTGCGCATAACCTGGGATACCCCTGAGGAGTATTCTGAGCTTCAGAAACAGTTCATCAATGAACAATTCACCGCCATCAACAACGCTGTAGGCAGCTGCGATGACGGCAGCATGAAACTTTGGAGCTATGTTGACCTTGACGATGCCGCCCGCTACTATATCGTCAAAGAGATGATTTCAGACACCGAGGCATACCACGGCTCAACTTACCTGTTCCGCAACCGTGGCGATGAACAGAAATGGCACTTCTCGCCGCTTTGGGACTGCGGCAACGCCTTCAACGGCCCCACCGATGACTTCTTCTTCTATCACGGCCCGTACGGCAACACGTGGATACCCTCATTCTACATGAACAAGCCCTTTGTTGACAAGGTAAAGGAGACATGGCAATGGTTTGCCGGCAACAAACTTGACGGTTTCTGGGAGCAGCTTGAGGAATATGCCAACTCCCTGCGCACGGCAGCGCAGTATGACCGCCAGCGTTGGGCCGACGTCACTCCCCCGGCCAACGGCACCGACGTTGTTGACAACACCAATATGGAGGGTCGCCTTGCCTCCGTAAAGGACAACCTGACAAAGAAGATGCAGTGGCTCAACAAAACATGGGGTGACCCCATCGTTGGTATCGCCGAGCCCGCTCGCGACACCACCCCGGCCGCCCCGCTGCCCCCCTATCTTGAGGTAGGCCTCAACACCATCACAGCCGGCAGCGATGCCCCCGCTGTGTATTTTGACCTGACCGGTCGCCACATTGCCAACCCTGCCGCCGGCTCGGTTGTCATTGAAAAGCGCGGCTCAGAGGTGCGCAAGATTATCTTCTGATAATATACCCAAATACCTATACAGCCCTTGCCCCGATGTGCTGAAGCACTTGACGGGCAAGGGCCTTTTCATTATTTTTGCGGCATGACCAACAATCAACCAAGCGTGGATACCGCACAATATGCCTTCTCGGTGAAGATGAGTGTCCGGGACTATGAGTGCGACATTGAGGGTATTGTCAACAATGCCAACTACCTGCACTATCTTGAACACACGCGCCACATGTTCTGCCTTCATGCCGGCTTCACGTTCAACGAGATGCACAGCCGGGGGATCGACCCCGTTCTGCGTCATGCCGATGTTACCTACCTCATCCCCCTGCGCCCGGACGACACCTTTACATCCTGTCTCAACATCAGCCGAAAGGGTGTGCGATTCCTCTTTACGCAAGACATCTTTCGCGATAGCGACGGCGCGCAGTGTCTGCATGCGGTCATCACAATTGTGTGCCTTGAGGACGGCCGGCTGGGACGTGGTGAACTGTTGGCCGAGAAGTTTGGCCCGTGGATGAAGAATGATGATTAACTGCCCGTGGTAAAGAACCCTGTCAAGGAAACACTGCAGACGCGGCTGGCCTTTGCGGCCCTGCCGTCGCTTGGCACCGAGGCCTCAGAGGAGCTGTTGAACCGGTGTGGCGGTGTTGACGCGTTTTTTGCTATGTCACGGCGCGAGCTTGCTGCACGTGCCGGCCGCGATGCCCCGATTTTTGCCGACGACGTACGGCGCAAGGCGCTGGAGAAGGCCGAGGCTGAGGAGCGTTTTGTGATCGCAAACGGCATCAGACCCCTTTGGTTTCTGGATGACGATTATCCCCGTGCGCTTGCCGACACCCCCGATGCCCCGGTGGTATTGTTCGTGTTGGGCGATGTTGACTTTGACAACAAACACACATTGTCGGTGGTGGGGACAAGACACGCCACGGCGTATGGGGCCGACTTCACCACCCGATTTGTCAATGAGCTTGCCACCGTTCTGCAGCCCGCGCCCCTGATTGTCAGCGGCCTGGCATACGGCATTGACGTCGTCGCCCATCAGGCGGCTTTACGCTCAGGCGCTCCCACGGTTGCCGTCCTTGCCCATGGCTTGCACACCATCTATCCCGCCACACACCGTGATGTTGCCAAGCAAATCATATCGTCGGGCGGGGCCCTGGTCACCGAATACTTCTCAGGGACCTCGGCTGCCCGCCGCAACTTCTTGGCCCGCAACCGCATTGTGGCTGCCCTTAGCGCCGCGACAATCGTCATGGAGAGCGATGTGCGCGGGGGTGCCCTGGCCACGGCCCGTCTGGCCATGGAGTATAACCGTGAGGTGTTTGCGCTGCCGGGACGCGTCACCGACCAATATTCACGCGGGTGCAACAACCTGATAGCCCGTCAGGCAGCCTCAATCCTGATCTCGGCAGCCGCATTTGCCGAGAGTATGCATTGGGCAACCTGTGGTGAAGTTGAGGAAAAAGTGGTGCAGCCACAGCTCTTTACCGACCTCAGCCCCCTTGAAAAACTTATTGTAGACCACCTCACCTACCACGGGCAGGCGCGGCTCGCCGAACTGCGGGCTGCCACCAATGAGCCCATCTCCCGGTTGATGTCCACTATGGTGGACCTTGAGTTCAGGGGGATTGTGGTGTCATTGCCCGGCTCAGGGTACGCCCTGGCGACACGCTGACGGGCGGCCTCCTTTTTTACTAATATCCATACTGAATATCTAACCTTAAATCCTAATAATATGGCACAAGTAATAGCCCCCTCTGAACTGATTATAAACCCTGACGGCTCGGTTTTTCACCTGCATCTGCGTCCCGACCAGCTATGTGACCGCATTATTCTTGTCGGTGACCCCGGCAGGGTTGAGATGGTAGCCTCATTTTTTGACACGCGTGACTATGAGGTCTCAAGCCGCGAGTTCCACACCATCGGGGGCACCTATCAGGGCAAACCGATTATGTGCCTGAGCCACGGCATCGGCCCGGATAATATCGACATTGTGATAACCGAGCTGGATGCGTTGGCAAACGTTGACTTCAATACCCGTGAGGTCAAGGCTGACAAGCGCCGCCTCTCAATGGTGCGCATCGGCACCAGCGGGGCGCTGCAACCCGAGATTAAACTCGGCACCCCCGTCATTGCCGCCAAGGCCATCGGGTTTGACGGTGTGCTCAACTACTACGCCGAGCGCAACGCTGTCGCCGACCTTGAGTTTGAGAAGGCGTTTGTGGCCAATACCGACTGGAACCCCTTGTGGGCATCGCCATACGTTGTGGATGCCGACCCCTCGTTGGTTGCACAGATAGGCGGTGAGGACATGGTGCGTGGTGTCACCATTTCGGCCGTGGGTTTTTACGGGCCCCAAGGGCGACAGGTGCGTATGGCACTGGCCAATCCCAACCTTAACCGAACCATTGAGGAGTTCCGCTTCAAGGATTATAAGGTCACAAATTATGAGATGGAGTCGGCACCGCTGCAGGGATTGAGCAAGATGATGGGACACCGTGCCATGACAGTTTGCTCAATCATAGCCAACCGCATGAACAACTCGGCACAGCCCAACTACAAGACCGCTATGCACGACCTCATCGGCACCGTCATCGAGCGGCTCTGACACACCCATATATCGCTGAAAAACAGTTGCATCCCTGAACCTGCGGGGGTGCAACTTTGTTATATAGCTATAAATCTCATGTTCAAAAAAAACAGTTGTAAAGATGAAGAAACTGATGATTATGGCCATAGGCCTGTTGGGTATAATGGTCACGGGTTGTAGCCCTTATGCGCTGGTTAACAGCCAGGTATATAACAATGCCGACCTTGCGGCATACAAGACATTCCGTATCGTTACCCCTGAGGAGGGCCACCTGCCCCCGGGCATGCAGGAGGTCACCTATTACAACATCGCCGCTGCCATACGTGAGCAGATGGTTGAGCGCGGCTACACCGAGGATGCCACATCACCCTTGCTCATCAACATCGGTCTTACCGTCAAACAAGAGATTGCCACCGAGCCGGCTCTGCCCCCGGGTGGAGTGCCCTACGCCCCCGGTTATGGTCCCGGCTACGGCCCCTATGGCGGATATTACCCCTACTTCATGTGGCCGAGGTATAACTACTGGAACTCATACTACCAGAACGCCCAGGTTATCACCGGCATTTATCATGAGGGCGTCCTGACAATGGATATGGTGAACATTCAGGAGAAGTTGCCCCTGTACTCAGCATCGGTTGCCACCATCCTTAACAATGGACAGGGAATGGCTCAGTTCCGCAATCTGCAGGGTATAGCCGAGGCAGTACAGACGCTATTCTCAAAATATCCTGTACCCTTGTTGCCGCAATATAAGCATTGAAAGTAATCCCCTGACGTCCCGCTTATTTGTTCAGGATTTCCCCTTGGGGGGTGATGAGCAGCGGGGCATCCGGCGAGTCCAGATGCGTCAGGGAGCGAATTTGATTGATAACAGCTCCGGAGGTGTCGGGTTGTGGCCCGCCACCTCTTTGTTGTATGTAGGGGTGGATTTGTCCGCTGAGGAAGCGGCCATCCCCGTCGGTCTTTACTGTCATCACCGGTGCATGGCCGCTGATACCCGATATCGTCATGCGGTAGGGGGTGACAAAGTTGCCCAGCGAGTAGAAGATGATACGGTCCTTGTACATATCCACAGCGCGGGTTACGTGCGGGCCGTGGCCAAAGACAATGTCGGCCCCCGCATCTATGGCAGCACGTGCAAATGCGCGGCCGTTACCACGTGGCTGTCCAAAGGCCGATTCGGTTTTGTCGGGTTGGCGCGTATGGCTCTGGCCCTCCTCACCATGGTGGAACGACACCACAACAATGTCTGACTGCCCGGCAAGCTGTTGTACAACCCGACGTACCTTCGCCAGGTCGTTAAGGTTGGTGGTGCCGCGGCTGAATCCGAATGCCGCAAACCCTATGCGGCGCCCGGCACGCTCAACCACCGTGGTCTCGCACTCTCCCTCAATGCCGGCGTATGCAATCCCAAGGCTGTCAAGGGTTGACATCGTTGAACGCAACCCCACCGGCCCCAGGTCGTTAACATGATTATTGGCAATGGACACGGCATCAACCCCCGCATCGGTAAGCAAAGAAGCGTACTTTTGAGGCATTCTGAAGACAAACCACGTCTTGGGATTGCTGCCCGGCTTGGGCGTCCCCCCTCGGTCCAGCAGTACACCCTCAAGATTCAAGGCCGCGAAGTCGGCACCCTCGAGCACCTCTTTTACCTGCGCAAACAGTCCCTCGGGGTTAGCGGGGAGGTACGCCCCGTGGGAGTCGTCGGGGAAGGTGGTACCCATCATGGTGTCACCGGCAAAGGCAAACGTTATGGTGTCATTTGCCGGCGGGGCCGGGGTGGGAACGCTGTCGGCGTCAGCGGTGAGCGGCACGGCGTTGTCGGTGGCCTCGGCACTGTTGTTGTGGCCGCACGCTATGGTTACAAACGCTAACGCCACGGCTGCGGTTGCTATGATTGTGTTCAACCTCATATATCTCTCATTTTTTATCTTGTGGGAGTGGGTCAAGCGGCTTAAGGATGCCCGCCTCATCCGGCAGCAAAATGATGGCCCGGGGATGTCGCAAAAATATCTTTGTGCGCGTCAGTCCCCTCAGCCTCTCCGGGCCGATCTTTTCGGGTTCAATCTCGGGGTTCTCGGGATACTCGATAGTCAGCACCGGCCCTTTGTCAAGGGTGACACGCCGGGGGAGCACAGCCCGCCGGTAGTCGGGAGACAACACGGCAAACAGGGCCACGTTGGCCAATATGCCGGGGATTATTACGCACAGCCACATAAAGGCCACCACCGCCCAACGCAGGTCCCGCAACGCCACGGCAAGTGCAAAAAACAGTAGCACGGGATAGAGCGTTAGCCAACGCCTACGCACACAAAAGTCGGCCGTCAGGGCGCGCAGAAGGCGCCCCGGGCCGACAGTATATGTGGCGGTTGTGAATCGCGGGGTATCAGTCAAGACGGTGTATAATCAGGCCCGAACGCAATTTGGGCTCAAACCATGTGGTCTTTGGGGGCATTATGTTGCCGCTGTCGGCAATGTCCATAAGTTGTTGCATTGACACGGGATACAGTGCCAGAGCCATGGCCATCTCGCCGCTGTCAACGCGTTTCTTCAGCTCACCCAAGCCGCGTATGCCACCCACAAAGTCGATGCGTTTGTCTGAGCGCAGGTCGGTAATGCCAAGGATGTCACGCAGAATCAGGTCTGACGAAACGGTTACATCAAGCACACCAATGGGGTCCTCGTCATTATAGGTGCCGGGTTTGGCGGTGAGGCTGTACCAGCGCCCGTCAAGGTAGAGTGAGAAGTTGTGAAGGGCGTTGGGGCGATAGGGCTCGTCGGTACCTTTCTCTTCAACGATAAAGTTCTCACGCAGCTTGTCAAGGAATTGTGCGGGGCTCAGGCCGTTGAGGTCGCGTACAACGCGGTTGTAGTCAATGATTTTGAGGTGTGAGGCCGGGAAGGCTACTGCCAGGAAGTAGTTATACTCCTCGTCACCGCGGTGGTTGGGGTTCTGTTGGGCTTTTTCGTTACCCACCAGGGCGGCAGCGGCTGAGCGATGGTGGCCGTCAGCAATGTACAGGTGCGGCATCTTGGCGAACTCCTCGGTGATGGTCTTCGTCATCTCGGGGTCCTCGATTACCCAGAAGGTGTGGCCGAAGCCCTCGGCTGAGGTGAAGTTATATTCAGGCTCCGTTTTGGAGACAGTGTCAATTATTGACTGCAGTTTGCTGTTGTCGGGGAAAGCAAAGAAAACCGGCTCGATGTTGGCGTTGTTGACGCGCACATGTTTCATGCGGTCCTCCTCCTTGTCACGGCGGGTAAGCTCATGTTTCTTGATGCGCCCCTCCATATAGTCCTGCACGTTGGCGGCAACGACAAAGCCGTATTGTGTGCGGCCGTCCATGGTCTGGGCGTATATATAGTAGTGGTCCTCGGGGTCCTGAACAAGCCACCCCTTGTCTTGCCAAAGGTTGAAGTTTTCAACGGCCTTGCCATAGACGCGCTCGTCATGCTCATCGGTGCCTTCAGGGAAGTTGATCTCCGGTTTGATGATGTGGTAGAGCGACATGGGGTTACCCTCAGCTTCAGCGCGTGCCTCGGCTGAATTCAGTACATCGTACGGGCGTGAGGATACCTGCGCCGCAATCTCTTTGGGCGGACGTATGCCGCGAAACGGTTTAACTTTTGCCATGGTGTTTTTTAAGGTATAAGTTGTTTTTTGGTTATCGCCGCAAATATAATCATTAACCCCGAAACGGCAAACACGGTGCGCACGCGGGCGTGATGCTTTTTCAGATGTGCAAATCCTGTGCGCGGCAAATCTCGGTTGAGGTCTCGCCGATGCGCCCGTTATATTGATTTACCCCGGTGTAGACGCGTATAAAGTCAACCCCCGGCAGCTGCACCCGGTTGCCCAGGGCATCAACGGCGTTGCTGATGTCAAAGCTGTTGAGGGCTGCTTGGTCGTTGGGGTGGTTGTCGGCATACCCCCAGTCATAACAGGTAAGGGAGCTACCTATCCCGGGGACGGTGGTGCCATTCGGGGGGAGGCATGTGCCGCTGAAGCTTATCTGCTCGGCATCAACCCACAGGGGCCAGTAGCTTTGGTCGTGGAAGGTGTTTTTGGCTATGTACCCCGTGGTGCCGCGGTTGTCGGTCCACGCTATGTATTCGGGGTCGCTGATAAATGCGTTTCCCCCCGGTGCCGGGGCTTTGTCAGCCTCAGGTCGGGTATAGGTTATCCCGTATCCGAATATCGTCAGGGGGTTGTCATGCTCGCTGCCGCGCAGCTCATACCATGCGTCGTCGGGCAAACCGTTACAGTTTGCGTCAAAGCTAACCATCACGATACCCGGCTCGGCAGAACCCGCTTTGCGCTCACCGCCGGTATACTCATAGAAGGCATTTCCCCATATCCTTATGTCCGGCTCCCCGGCAACATCCATAACCGTATGGTCAAACCTGAAGGTTACGTATCCGCCGAATCCCCCCAACGAAATCAACTCATCCCGGGTCTCGCGCACAGCCTCGGTACACTTCCGCAGCATGTCGGCATACGTGTCCCCCTCATCATATTGCGGCATGGTGTTTACAAACTGCCCCGGGGCCGGGAAGTATTCCAGCACTTCAGCTATGTAGGGGCTATATGCCACCTCCTCCTCAAGCACAATGACCTCAATCTGGTGTTGAAAGGACTTGCCCCCGTCAGTAATTTCATACTCAATGTGGTAGGTGCCCGGCCGCGAGGCAATAAAAATATATTCCTTCCCGGTTGACACCTCTTGCCCGTCAACAATCCATCGGCAGGAGGTACCGGTTATGGCGGGCCGCAGGGGTAACTTTTGCAGCCGCTCAATGCGGTAAATGTCATCCAACCCGGTGCTGACGGTGGGGATGTCCTCATTGCAGGAGCCCAGCCACAGGAGCATGCCGCAAAGTATTATATGCAAAAGGTGTTTCTTCATCTTGTTAAAAAAGCTACATGAGCCGGGATGTCGCCGGTGCGCACGCTCCACTTCAGGGTGCCTTGCCTCGTGAAACAGTACAGGGTCCCTGAGGAGACATAATTCTTTGCATCGGTGACAAAAATATCTCCCGTCTCGGGATGCACGGCTATGCCGTATGGCCTGGAAATCATGCGCCGGGTTTCTTCGGCTATAAAACTGTTTGAGACAAGTTGCTTGGTGCGCACGTCAATCACGCCATAGCTGACAGTGTTGGTGAGGGTCACATCGCTCCATTGCGTTGAGATTACCAACAGTGAGTCTCCCGAAAAAGCCATGCTTGAACAGGGTATGTTCAGCGTGTCGGTGACAGCAAGCCGGCTGTGCCCCGGTTTTTTGTCAAGCACAAAGATGCGCGAAGGTATCTCCTCATGGTTGCCGCCGGATGTTACCCACACTTTGCCATACCGGTCCTTTTTGCAGCCATGCAGGTTTATGCCTACCGGTATCTGCTCAACTTGCTTGAAGTCAGACAGTTTAATCACCGAGACCGTGTGGTCATAGTTCGGCGCACGGTATCCCCCTGAGTTTGCAACGTACATATACTCCCCGACCACGGCCATCTCTTCAGGCTGGTATCCCACCGACACCTGCCGCGTCACCTTTAGCTGCAGGGTGTCAACCTCATAGACAGCGCCCTTGGGAGCATCGGGTGAGACATGCACGGGGCCGACATAGCTGCTGACGTAGGCCCGCCCGCCGTCAAAGGCTAAGGAACGGCAGTTGGGGATATCAATCTGCCCTAAGCGCACGCCGCTGACGGCATCTAATACCTCAACCTTGTGTGAGCAGTTAACCACAATATATAGTTTGGAACCGTATATGCCTATGGCATTGCCCACATCACCAAGCTCCTTTATCACACCGGGATTCTTCTCGGCATATATGTTGCGGCAATACAGGCCTGTGAGGTAGTCATAGAAATCAACCGTGCACTTGTTTGACCCCATATTGCCCTCGTTGACAAGATAGAAACCCACAACTTTTGACCCCTCGGGGGCGAAGTCTCCCACCGGCGTATACTCTGTGGGGATGATTACCTCATCCTCACGGCAAGATGCCAAAATTGCGAGCATGAGGCATATAAGCAGTTTGCCGGGCAGCGCGGGTCGTATCATATATCAACTGACAATGTTATGCGAAAGTTGCGCTTGGGCATCGGGTAGTTGAGGATAACGTCATAGTCCTGGCTGAAAAGGTTGTTGACCTCAACGAGGGCACGACAATGTACGTTATTGAACCTAAAGTCGCGGCTCACGCTAAGGTCTGAAGTGTACCACGGTTGCACATAGTTATAACGTATATTTTCCTGCTGGCTATACCTCCCCCCTACATAAATCCAACTGTAATTAAGCCCCCATTCTCTCCATTGCAAATTTACCACGGCCGACCCGCTGTGTCGGGGTATGTAGGGAATCTGGTCGCGATAATAATTGTCAGCCGGGTCTGTGACGTCGATTGCCCGTTGCCATGTATATTGGCAGCGCAGGGTTATGTCAAGCTCCTTTGCCGGGGAGAGCGTTATCAGGGCCGAGAGGTCAATTCCGCGAATGTCGACCTTGCCCAGGTTCAGCATGGTCCACCTGAACTGCTGCCCCTTGGGGTAGGCCACTATTTTGTTTTTCACGCGGTTGTAATATGCGTCAGCGCTCACGCGCAGGGCCGAAATCAACTTTCCGCTCCACCCCTTGTCATATACTGCCCCGAGGTTGTATTGCGCGACATGCTCCGGGTCAAGCCGTGAGTTACCCATATCGGCATAATACAGGTCGTTGAAGGTGGGCATCCTGAAGGACTTTTTGTAGAACGCCCTCAACGACAGGTCGGTGCTGCGCAACGGGTAGCCGCTGAGGTATAGTGCCGGCGTGAAGGCTTGCCGGTTGTCGGCGTGGGGCTTCCCTTCAATGCGGTCATGTACAAAGGTGGCCAAGGCACTTCCCTGGGCCTGGAAGCGGCCTAAGTTGACATCGGCCGCCAAAGACACCAGGTTGGTAAATCGGTCGGGCTTGGCAAACCCCGCCACATCAGTCAACAGGCTGTTCCACTTGAAGTCGTATGCCAGGGCCAGATTCACTTTCTCCACCAGACTGTATGAGTTGGCTGACGAGAAATACACCTCACGTTGCCGGTATAGGTTGTCAACCCGCATTTGCTTGTCATCATTGTTGACGTAATGGGTGCGGTAGAAGGCATACTTTGCCGTCAGCAACCCGCTCCATCGCCCTGCAAAAAGATGCCCGTTTCCCTGGACAAAAGAGTTCGTATCCCAGATGCGCTCCCCGCGCCGCCACACATTGTTGACGATTGCCCCCGGCACACCCCTCTCTGAGTTGTAGTTGTACCCCTTCAGTGTCCATGTGCCTATGCGGGTGTTGCCAAAGAGGTTTAGCTCAAGGCGCGTGGCATTGACATCGCCGTTTTGGCGCGTGGCCGTGGTGTCGTAGGCAACCTCGCCCGACGGGTTTTTGCGACGGTATCTGAAGCGGTATTTACCCGATGAGTTGAGCCACTCGGCGCTGAGTGAGGCATTGACATTTTGCGACAGTTTTAGCTCAACCACCGCCGAGGGGTTTAGCAGCGAGAACGAGCCGAAGCGCAATGTGCCGCGCACATGGTAGCTCTCGGTCTCGGCAAAGCGCGGACGTCTTGTTGTCATATATATCTGGCCGGCGTTGCCAAAGTCTGAGGCCGGTTGCAGGATGCGGCTTTTCTGCCCGTTGTGCAACGACAGGGACTCCATGTTGTCAAGCGAGAACTGCCCAAGGTCAATTTGCCCGTTCTGGGCATTCCCGAGGGCCACCCCGTCATACACCACACCGGTGTGGTTGGTGCCCATCGAGCGTATGTTTACCGTCTTTATACCCCCGACGCCGCCATAGTCCTTTACCTGAACCCCCGAGAAGTATCGCAGGGCATCGGCAACCGAATTGGTGTTGAGGCGCTGCAGCTCCTCCCCTTTCAGGGTCTGCACGGGGATGACATCGGCCTTGGCACTGCGGGCCGTCACCACAACCTCACTGAGTTTGACACTGTCAGGCATGGCCTCCTGTTGCCCCCGAACGGTCAGGGGGAGCCATGTCGTTAAAAACAGTATCAGGGCGGGTAGGGGAGTGCGCATGCTGTTGCTGATTGTTTTATTCCGGCACCGACAGGGCCTGAGCGGCGCGGATGCCGTCAAGGGCTGCTGAAACTATTCCGCCGGCATACCCGGCACCCTCCCCGGTGGGGTATAAACCCTCAACCGACTGCATGGTCTGCGGATTGCGGGTGATGCGCACGGGGGCCGATGTGCGGGTCTCATTGCCTACAACCAGGGCCTCGGGGGTAAGGAATCCGGGCTGCTTGCGGTTGAACTCCCTAAACCCGCGTTGCAGGCGCGTTGCAACCTGCGGCGGCAGAAGGCGGTCAACGCGTGCGGCATGTACCCCCGGCTGATAGCTGCTTTGCGGCAAGCTGCCTGATGGGCGACCCTCGACAAAGTCGGTCATGCGTTGGGCCGGGGCATTTTGGCTGTTTGAGTCCTCAAAAAACCGCTTCTCGATTTGCTGCTGCCATTCCATTACCCGCAATGGTGAGTCGCCCGGCAGGTCCTCAGGCAATACCTCCACCACCATCCCCGAATTGGCACGTTGGCCGGTACGCCCGGCGTCACTCATGCCGTTTACCACCATCTCACCCGGCGCACTTGCCGCCGGGACAATCGTTCCACCGGGGCACATGCAGAAACTGTACACCCCGCGCCCGTAAACACGCGTCAGCATCGAGTATTCTGCAGGGGGCAAAAACCTGCCGCGCCCGTCAGGCCGGTGGTATTGCAAGGCGTCAATAAGTTTCTGGGGATGCTCAAGGCGCACACCCACGGCTATGCCCTTGGCCTCAAGCGGAACACCCGCGGCATGCAACATGCGGTACACGTCCCGCGCCGAGTGGCCTGTGGCCAAAATCACCCCAATGCCGGTATACGTATCCCCGTTGGCGGTCACTACCCCCGTCACGCGGTTGTTATCCATTACCAACCCCTCAACACGGGTGTTGAACAGTACCTTACCGCCACAACGCTCAATGGTGTGGCGCATATCCTTCACCACACCTGGCAATCGGTTTGAGCCGATGTGTGGGTGTCGCTCCACCAAAATATCCTCGGGCGCTCCATGTTGATGCAGAATTTGCAGTACGCGTCCCACATCGCCACGTTTTGTTGAGCGGGTATAAAGCTTGCCGTCGCTGAAAGTGCCGGCACCCCCCTCGCCAAAGCAGTAGTTTGAGTCGGGGTCCACCACATCCTCGCGGGCAATGCGCGCCACATCCTTGCGGCGGCTGTCCACATCCTTCCCCCGCTCAAGCACCAAGGGGCGTATGCCGCGGGTTATCAGCTCGAGGGCCGCAAACAGGCCTGCCGGCCCGGCACCCACCACCACAGCTTGCGGAGCATCGTCGGGTAGCGGCTTGAAGTCAACGGGGTTCGACAGGGGATGCTCAGGCATAGGCTCGCCGACCCACACACGCATGGACACATTCAGCATTACCCGCCGCTGACGGGCGTCAACCGATCGGCCCGTCACCTTCACCCCGCGGATGTCGGCCGGGGGAATGCCCAACATCTGTGCCGCCTCACGCGTCAGCACCTCCGGGTCAGCGGCTTGCCGCGGTGTCAGGCGTATTTGCAAATCCTTTACCATTGCCTGTAATTTTACCCCACAAAAGTAATCAAAATTTTTTCTACCTTTGCCGCTAAATGTGCAAAGAAGATATTATCCTTGACGTTGACCGCGTCAGCAAACACTTTACGGGCAAGACGGCCCTCGACGATATATCCCTGAGTGTGCCGCGCGGCACAGTTTACGGTTTGCTTGGGCCCAACGGTGCCGGCAAGACGACCTTGCTCAGAATAATCAACCACATCACTGCTCCCGACACGGGGCGTGTGCTCTTCAACGGGCATCAACTTACCCAGGACGACGTCCACAACATCGGCTACTTGCCCGAGGAGCGTGGATTGTACAAAAAGATGAAAGTCGGGGAACAGGCCATGTACTTTGCCCGCCTCAAAGGCCTTTCAAAGGCCGAGGCCCGCAAGCGCCTGCTTGAGTGGTTTGACCGCTTTGGCATTCGGGACTGGTGGGGCCGCAAGGTTGAGGAACTGTCAAAGGGTATGGCCCAGAAGGTGCAGTTCATAGTAACTGTGCTGCATCGGCCCCCGTTGTTGATTTTTGACGAGCCCTTCTCGGGTTTTGACCCTATAAACGCCAATCTGCTTAAGGAGGAGATTCTGGCTCTGAAAGACGCCGGGGCCACCGTGATTTTCTCAACACACAACATGGCGTCGGTTGAGGAGGTCTGCGACCACATCACCCTGATTAACAACGGCCGGAATGTCCTGTCGGGCAATGTCGAAGCCCTGCGCCGTGACTACTTCGGCAACCGTTATGAGCTTGTATTCACCGGCGATGCACAGGCATTGCTCACCGCCCTTGAGCCATACGTCACCGAGGCTGCCGCGTTGCCCCCCGGCTCTGACGGTGAGATGCGCCTGTCTGTGAAGCTTAAGGACAGCGATGCACGCCGACCCGCTATCGCCACGGCAAACAACATTGTTGACCTCAACACATTTGCTCCGGCAATGGCCTCTATGAATCAAATATTTATACGTACGGTGCAAAGCACCCGAGACAACGCAGCACAATGAGCAAGACCGGCTTAGTGATAGCGCGCGAGTATCGTGAGCGCGTAGCAAAGAAAAGTTTCATAATCACCACCATCATCACACCCATCCTCATGCTGGGACTGATGATGGCTCCCGCTCTGTTGATGACTATGGGTGGCGATACTACCACGGTGATGGTGGTTGACAACAGCGGTCTTGTGGCCGACAAACTGATTGACGACAGCGACGTGCACTTTGTCCCGGCCCCGAGGGACGTGAATATCGAGACCGTTACCGACATGCCGGCCGACACCATCGATGCCGTGTTGATTATTCCCGAGGATGTTGTGGACCGGCATAACGTGCGACTCACCATGTACAGCGACGGCCCCGCCGGTGTTAAGCTTGAGTCAGCGATAACCGAACGCGTCAATGGCATTGTGCGCGATGAGCGCCTTACACGTCAGGACATCAAGGACATTGACAAAATCCTTGAGGAGGCCCAGGGGGATGTGGCTATTGCACTTGTGCGCACCGACAAGAATGCTGCCGAACAAGACTCAACCGAACTGTCCTCAGGCCTCGGTATAGCGCTGACCTTCGTCCTGTACATGTTCCTGCTATTATACGGCCAAATGGTGATGACCTCAATCATCGAGGAAAAGAATAACCGCGTGCTTGAGGTGGTTGTCAGCTCGGTGCGTCCTACCCAGCTGATGCTCGGCAAGATTACCGGTATTGCCCTAACCGCAGTGACACAGATTGTGATATGGGGTATTCTGTTGATTGGTATCGCCATGTTCGTTCTCCCCGCGGTTCTCAGCCCCGAGATGATGGCCGATGTGGCTGCGGTACAGTCCGGCAATCTTGACGGCGTCTCTGACGGGGCCAACATATCTGCTTTGCAAACCATCGGCAAGGCAACCGACATCGGCAATATCATTTCGCTGTTAGGGCTGATGACTGTGTATCTGATCTTGGGATTCTTCTTCTACTCAGCCATCTATGCCGCCATAGGCTCTTCGGTAGACAACATACAGGATGCCTCACAGTTGCAAACCGTCATTGTCCTGCCAATCGTCCTTGGTATGATATGCTCCATGGGGGCCGTTGCATCGCCTGACTCACCCCTGTCTTTCTGGACCTCAATGATTCCCTTCACCTCCCCCATGGTGATGATGGCCCGTATACCCTTCGGCATCCCGGCCTGGCAGGTATGTACCTCACTGGCGGTGCTTGCCGTGTCATTCCTGGGGATGGTATGGCTTGCCGCAAAGGTGTATCGCGTGGGTATCTTCATGTACGGTAAGAAGCCCACCCTGCGCGACCTCTGGATGTGGATACGTTACAAGTAACCCGCCCGTGGCCCCGGGGTTAAAATTTGTTTAGACAAACAACATTCCCCGGGTATTCAGCGTTAAAGGAATGTCTTTTTGCAGACAAATACACAACAACATGTGCCAAACAGGCCAATATTCCCCTGCATAACATTTGCAGAATTAAGGGAATAGGCCTAAATTTGCGCGCCTAAATATTTTTGCATGCGACAACTAAAAATAGGGAGATCCATTACCAACCGCGAAAGCCAGTCCCTGGACAAGTATCTGCAGGAGATTGGACGCGAGGAACTTATATCAGTTGAGGAAGAGGTTGAATTGGCACAACGCATTCGCCAAGGCGACCAACGCGCCCTTGACAAACTGACAAAGGCAAACCTGCGCTTTGTGGTGTCGGTTGCCAAACAGTATCAGAATCAGGGCCTTGCGCTCCCCGACCTTATTAACGAGGGAAATCTCGGCCTTATCAAAGCCGCCCAGAAGTTTGACGAGACCCGCGGCTTCAAGTTCATCAGCTATGCTGTGTGGTGGATTCGACAATCTATCCTGCAGGCGTTGGCCGAGCAGAGCCGTATCGTGCGCCTGCCCCTGAACCAGGTTGGCTCTCTCAACAAGATTTCAAAGGCCCTGAGCAAGTTCGAGCAGGAGCATGAGCGCCGTGCATCCCCCGAGGAGCTGGCCGAGGAGTTGGGAATGCCCGCCGACAAGGTTATTGAAACCATTAAGGTGTCCGGGCGTCACACCTCAATTGATGCACCCTTTGTTGAGGGCGAGGATAACAGCCTGCTTGATGTGCTGACAAACGAGGACAGCCCGACGGCTGACTCGGCCCTGACGCATGAGTCACTGTCAAAGGAGGTTGACCGTGCACTGCATCAGCTCAACGAGCGTGAGCGCGAAATCCTGAAGATGTTCTTTGGCATCGGATGCCAGGAGATGACCCTCGAGGAGATCGGTGCCAAATTTGACCTCACGCGCGAGCGCGTGCGTCAGATTAAGGAGAAAGCTATACGTCGGCTCAAGGGGTCGCGCTCAAAATTGCTGCGCGATTATCTCGGCAGCTGATGGCTCCCCACGCCGGACATAATACGCTACACGGGGCGGAGAAAGAGGTTATTTCCCCTTTCCCCGCCTCTGTTTTTGATATCCATTGTCATCTGCCGGCCCCGCAGCCCGGGCGTATAATATGTCTGGACCCGGTCGAGGGTATTCCCTCCCTGTTGCCCGACCAATATTACAGCGTGGGCATACACCCGTGGAACGTTTGCCGCGCCGATGACAGTCACCTGCGGACTTTGCAGCAGTTGGCCGCCGACCCGCGAGTCCTTGCTATCGGCGAGGTCGGGTTTGATACGCTGCGAGCTGAGGATGCCGAGGCAACCTTGGCGCGTCAGCAACTCCTGGCTGAGCAACACGCCCTCCTGGCCGAGGAACTACACAAGCCCGTGATTTGGCATGTGGTGCGACGCTGGGACCAACTGTTGGCTCTGAAGAAATCCGTCAGGCCCAAGAGTCCGTGGATAGTTCACGGTTTCACCGGCGGGATGCAACTTGCCGAGCAACTGACACGCGCGGGGATTCACCTGTCGCTGGGGCCCAAGGCTAACCCCGAGGTGCGCAACGCTTTCCCCCATTTCAGCGAGAGCGATGCCTTGACGCAGCCTTGATTTTCCCCGTAATAAAATTTTTTTTGAAAAAATTTTCACCCCGACTGAACTTTCCTGCCGGGGTGATGTTATACTTATACAAAAGCGATACAGGCTGCGAATGCACAATGTCTATAACAACTAAAGATATAACACAATTGTCAAGAATAACCGTTTTCATGTATTACTCAAATAATTAAAGATTTATTTTTTTCAAGGTGGGAAAATGTCAAAAGCATCTTCCACCTTGTTTTTTAATTTGTTTTGATTGTTGAGAAAGAATAATCCAAACAAGCAACTGAAATTTCCCAATGAACGTGAGACCGTCGGTTACTGCGAAGCACCCGGCGGTTTTTTTTCTGCCCCCTCCCCATTTATCGACAATTTCACCGGAGTTATTGACATTTTTGCCCACTTATTGACATTTTTGTAATTTTTGCCTATTGTTCCACGCCTAAAATGGTGAAAGTGATATACTTTTGCATCCGTGAAAAAATAATTGTGTATATCAATGGGTAAAGTTATTGCAATAGCTAACCAAAAAGGGGGTGTGGGCAAAACCACCACCACCATCAATCTTGGGGCCTCCCTGGCAGCCGAGGGGAAAAAAGTTCTGATTGTCGATGCCGACCCTCAGGCCAACGCCACATCCGGTTATGGCATTGACCCGCGCAGCATGGAGAGCTCGATATATGAGTGCCTTGTTGACGAGTACCCCATGGACGGCTCACAGGTTGCAACATGTGTCAAGGGGCTTGACCTGGTGGGTAGCCGCATTGACCTGGCCGGGGCCGAGATTGAACTTGTGAGCAAGCCTGAGCGCGAGCGCGTGATGGAGCACGCTCTTGAGGGTATCCGTGACAAGTATGACTATGTCCTTATTGACTGTTCCCCCTCCCTGGGACTGATTACCGTCAACGCCCTCACGGCTGCCGACTCGGTAATCATACCCGTGCAGGCTGAATACTTCGCCCTCGAGGGTATTACCAAACTGTTGAACACCATACGCATCATCAAGTCCAAACTTAACCGTAATCTTGAGATTGAGGGTTTCCTGTTGACAATGTACGATGCCCGCCTGCGACTGGCCAACCAGATATATGAGGAGCTGAAAGGGCACTTCGCCACAATGGTCTTTGACACGGTTATCCCGCGTAACATCCGCCTTAGCGAGGCCCCGAGCCACGGGTTGCCGGCCCTTATGTACGCCCCTGAGAGCCGCGGTGCAACCAGCCACGTGGCCCTGGCAAAGGAACTGATAAAACGTAATCGCAAACCGGCCTCAACAAAACAGAAATAATGGCACAATCAAAACGCAATGCCTTGGGTCGCGGGCTGGACTCGCTGATTTCAATGGATGACACCCCCGCACGCGGCACATCGGCGATAAACGAGATTCAGCTTGACCGCATTACGCCCAATCCCGACCAGCCGCGTCGCATATTCGACGACGAGTCCCTTGAGGAGCTCGCCGGTTCCATTCGTGAATTGGGCATAATTCAGCCCCTTTCCCTAAGAAAGACCGGGCCTGATACCTACCAGATTATCGCCGGCGAGCGTCGTTTCAGGGCCGCAAAACTGGCCGGGTTACAAAGCGTCCCCGCATACATACGCACGGCCAATGACACCGAGCTCACCGAGATGGCCCTCATTGAAAACATTCAGCGTGAGGACCTTAACGCCATTGAGATTGCCCTGACGTTTAAGAAACTTATCGAGCAATACTCACTGACACAGGAGCGGCTGAGCGAGCGCATAGGCAAGAAGCGCGCCACCATAGCCAACTTCCTGCGGTTGCTGAAGTTGCCCGCCGAGGTGCAGTTGGGGCTGCGTGACAAGCGCGTTGACATGGGGCATGCCCGTGCACTGCTGTCAATCGACGACCCCACAAAGCAATTGCGCCTGTATGAGCAGATTTTGCGTGAGGGGCTGTCGGTGCGCCGCGTTGAAGAGCTCGCTCGCAAGATGCGTCAGCAACAGGATGACGACCGCTCGCGCAGTGGCAACAGTCCGCAAAACCGCCAGAACTTCGACCAGCTGAAGGCACACCTCTCTAACCGATTCGCCACCCCGGTGGGTTTCTCATGCGATGCTAAGGGTAAGGGAAAGATTACCTTCTCATTCAGCAACGAGGCCGAACTTGAAAGATTAATTACTATATTTGATAGTCTTAAATAGTAACATAACCTTATGACTAAGGCCTATGTGGCTGAAAGTCAGCTTTTAACACCGTGATGCCAAAAAACCGCCATAACGACACCGTTTGCCGTTCACACCTCGTCAAAGGGGTGATTTTGGTGGTTTTATTGGCCTGTGGGGGAGCAATTAACATTTTTTCCGTTAATCTTTCACAAAAACCCGAGACACCCACAACCCTCCCGGTTGAGCCCGCGGCTGTGCAAGCCCAACCCACGCGCCCGTCCAAGATTGAGGGCGGACACCGGCGCTTACGCACGGCAGTTGACAACGACCAATGGCCCGACACCTTGACGGCCCCGATGCCTCAGCAGGGAACCTTGGCTGTGGTGGGTGAGGAGTTCCAAACCGACTCTATCCCCGGCACTATAAAGGTGGATAAGTGGGAGGAGGTGCGTGTCATCACCTTTAACCCCGACCCCACGCGCGCGGTATGGATGTCGGCCCTGTTCCCCGGCTTGGGACAGCTCTACAACCGCCGGTACTGGAAGCTGCCCATCATCGTCGGCGGTTTCATGGGGCTGGGTTATGCAACATCATGGAACAACTCAATGTTGAGGGATTATACCAGGGCATACGCCGACATAATGGATAATGACCCCTCAACTAACAGTTATATGAACTTTTTCCCGCCCACGACAAGTGAGGGGGACCTTAATAAAACATGGCTGCAAAATGTGCTGAAGTCCCGAAAAGATTTTTATCGCCGCAACCGTGACCTGTGCATAATATCTATGGTGGGGGTTTACCTGCTGGCAATGGTTGACGCATACGTTGACGCCTCATTGTCACACTTCGACATCTCACCGCAACTGTCGATGAACGTGGCCCCGGCTCTGATACAGGAGTCACGTGATCAGTTGCCGAGCATAGGCCTGCAGTGGGCTCTCAACTTCTGACCTCCTTTCAGGACTGCCACACACAACAACAATGATGATGAAAAAAATTATATCTGCCTTTTTGATGCTTGCCGCTGCAACCACCGCCAGTCAGTTGGTGGCCGCGCCATCCATCCTTGACCTTAAACACTCAATCACCGACAGCGAGCTTGTGCCCCCCGAAAGTTTCGAGACCAAGGCACGTGAGCTTGAGGAGAATTTCTATCTGCAGAACTATACCGTCGTTGACCGCAAGAACAAGGGTGAGCAGTTTGCATCCCCCAAGGTGTATGAGGAGCGCCTCACTGCTCTGCCCACCGAGATTGAGATGCCCTACAATGACATTGTGCGCCGCTTCATCGAGATGTATCTGGGCAAGCGCCGCAACCAACTCGCCGACATGCTGGCTCTCCACACCTATTACGGCAACATTTTCCTTGAGGAATTGGTGAAGGAGGGGATGCCCACCGAGCTGCAGTATCTGCCCGTCATTGAGAGTGCCCTCAACCCCAATGCCGTCAGCTCAGCCGGCGCCGGCGGCCTGTGGCAGTTTATGCCCTCAACAGCAAAAGGGATGGGCATGGAGGTGAACTCTCTGGTGGATGAGCGGCGTGACCCGCGCATGTCGTCACAGAAAGCCGCCAAGTATCTCCATGACCTCTATGATATATACGGTGACTGGTCACTGGCCATTGCCGCATACAACTGTGGCCCCGGCAACGTCAACAAGGCCATGAGGCGTGCCGGCGGCGGCAAAAAGGATTTCTGGGAAATTTATAACTATCTCCCCAAGGAGACCCGCAGCTATGTCCCCGCTTTCATCGCCGCCAACTATGTCATGAACTATCATGACCGCCACGGCATATCTCCCACAGTTGTCAAGAAGCACCTCACCACCGATACAGTTCAGGTGAAGAATCGTGTACACCTGCGCCAGATTGCCGATGTGCTCCAGATTCCCCTTGAGGAAATCAGGATGCTCAACCCGCAGTTCCGCAAGGATATAATCCCCGGCAGTGAGCACCGCTCATACGCCCTGACGCTGCCCACTCAGCAATGCCTGGCATATGTGATGAGCGAGGAGGAGATCCTGGCCCACGATGCCGAGTTGTATGCCCAGCGCACGCACGTTGAGCCCGGTGAGCGTACCCACGGCAACGAGAACTCCGGCGAGGAGGTGGCCGAGAATGCTCCGGCCCCCAACGGCGAGGACGCTCCCTCGGTGCAACAACCTGCCACCGATGTGGCACAAGGTCCCGCACCCGCTGTTGAGCAGAACGGGGTACGCCGTATCACGCACACCGTTGAGCGTGGCGAGTCCCTCAAGGACATTGCCCGCCGGTATGGCGTCTCAGCCACAGACCTCAAGCGCTGGAACCACCTGCGTCGCGGCAAGGTGAAGGACGGCGACCGCCTGGTGGTGGAATTGGGTACTGCCGCCGAGGCCGGCGAGCAGCTTGCCCAGGTGCCCGAGCGCCAACGCCGTACACTGCGCAATACCACAAATGAGACTTCCGTGCCCCTGCCCCCGGCAAAGAAGGAACCCGCCCCGCAGCCGCAGGTGCCCGCGGTGAAAAACACCAAGCCTACCCGCGTCAGCGAGCCGGTGCCTGAACTGCCCCAACGCACAGCACGCCCCACGCGCGCGCAGTCTGACAACCGCCGTGCCGACCGCCAGAACGCCGAGAACGATGCCCCGGCTACCCAGAACAAGAAGAAGCGCGCCGAGCAGGCAGCCCCCGAACAGCCCGCTAACAAAAAGAAGAAGGCCAACAGCAACAACGACCGCCAGAACAACCAAAAGCAGGCCAACCAAAACAACAACAAGAAGAAAAAGAAGAACCAGCAGCCCAAAGAGCCGCCTACAAAGGAATATACCGTCAAGAAGGGTGACACCCTTGAGGAACTGGCACGCAAGAACAACACCACAGTTGATGCTATCCGCCAGGCTAACGGAATCAAGAAGACCTCAGACTTCATCAACATTGACCAGAAGCTGAAGATTCCCAAGGGCTCAAAGGCCAACGACAAAAAGAATAAGAAGGAGGATTCGAAGTCCGGCAAAAACTCCAAAAAGAACAACAGCAAGAGCAGTAAAAACAGCAAGAAGAAGCGCTGATAATTCCGCCGATTCTGCCGGCATACTCAGGCTGTAGAGTTACCTAATCATCATCGTTGCCGAGGGGCCGGGCCAACAAATTGCCCGCCCCTCGGTTTATATTTATACAGGCCCTCCTTACAATAATTTGCATGACAATGAAAGCACCACTTGCCGAACGCATGCGCCCGCGCACCCTTGATGAATACATCGGGCAGACCCACCTTGTGGGCTCTGACGGTGTCATACGCCGCATGGCACAAACCGGTAATGTCGCCTCCTTCATCCTGTGGGGCCCTCCCGGGGTCGGTAAGACCACCCTTGCGCGTATCGTCGCATCCACGGTCGAGGCTCCTTTCTACACCTTGTCGGCCGTCAGCGCGGGGGTGAAAGAGGTGCGCGATGTCATTGCGCGCTGTCAGGCTGACGCATCGGGGCTCTTCGCAAATCGCCGCCCCATCCTGTTTATCGATGAGATTCACCGCTTCAGCAAGTCGCAACAAGACAGCCTGTTGGGGGCTGTCGAGAAGGGTATCGTAACGCTGATAGGCGCCACCACAGAGAATCCCTCGTTTGAGGTCATATCCCCGCTGCTGTCGAGGGCGCAGGTGTACACCCTCAACCCCCTCAGTGACGAAAACCTGCAACAACTGCTTGACCGCACCCTCGCTTCACCCCGCGGGCTTGCCGACCGCAAAGTGGATGTGCAACAGACCGCAGCCCTCTTCCGTTTCGCCGGCGGCGACGGCCGCAAACTGCTCAATATTCTCGACCTCCTTGACCAGGCCTCTGACCCCTCTGAGCCCCTGGTGATTACCGACGAACTGGTAACCCGCTCGCTGCAGAAAAACCCCGCCGCGTATGACAAAAACGGGGAACTGCACTACGATATCATCTCGGCATTCATCAAGAGCGTGCGGGGTAGCGACCCCGATGCCGCCATTTACTGGCTCGCGCGGATGATTGAGGGTGGAGAGGACCCTGAGTTCATTGCCCGCCGCCTGGTGATTCTGTCGGCCGAGGATATCGGCCTGGCAAACCCAAACGCCCTGGTGGTGGCAAATGCCGCTTTTGACGTTATCCGTAAAATCGGCTGGCCTGAGGGGCGCATTCCCCTGGCTGAGTGCGTCGTATATCTGGCCACCTCCCCCAAGAGCAACTCGGCATACATGGCTATTGACGAGGCTATGCGCCTGGTGCGTGAAACCGGCAATCAGCCCGTGCCCCTGCACCTGCGCAATGCACCCACCAAGTTGATGAAGGAGTTGGGATACGGCGCCGACTATAAGTATGCCCACGCCTATAAGGGGAACTTCGTGCGCCAGCAGTTTATGCCCGAGGCTTTGGGGCATCACAACTTCTGGCAGCCCGGCGACAACCCCTCTGAGCAGCGCATGGCCGCGCTCCAGAACCAACGATGGGCCCAAAATCCACCCGAAGAACCCCCAAAATAACCGTTTTTTAGGCCAAATCGCCACCCCTTTCGCACCCTTTTTGGCTGTGCGTTTTGCGTTTTGCGGAATAATACGTACCTTTGTGCGCTTATTGCTGCCTGCCGACTTCTCGGCCGCAATAGCGCAGTTTTCTTTGATTAAAACAAATAAAAAATTACCACATAACACGCAATGGCAACCTTAGAGAAAATCAGGAGCAAATCAGTGCTTCTTCTCATTATCATCGCCTTGGCCCTGTTAGCCTTTATCTTGACTGACTTCTTCAACTCAAGTCGCACCATTTTCGGTACGGGCACAACCGTGGCCAAAGTTGACGGCGAGAAAATCAGCATCAACGAACTGTCGGCCTACACTGCCGAACACCAGCAGCAAAATCCTAACATTGACGGTGCCACTCAGCAGGCCATGGCTCTGCGCCAACTGGCTACCGAGCGCTTGCTCGCCAAGGAGTATGAGCGCCTGGGCCTCACCGTCACCAACGAGGAGCTTACTCAGTGGATGCTGGGTTCAGGCTCGCCGGTGATGATGCAGAAAAATGCGCAGCTGTTCCAGCAGTTGGGCATGGATGCCAAGTCGCTGTATGATATGGTGATGAACCCCTCAAAGTATAACCTCTCACCCGAGCAGGCCGACGCCCTGCGCCGCCAGTGGAATCAGCTTGAGAAACAAGAGTCTGACTTCCTGCTGCAAACCAAGTTCGGCGTGATGATGGGTGTCTTCACCTCAAACAACCTTGACCTCAAGAGGCTCTATAACGACAGCCGCACCCTCGCAAGCTTTGAGTACACTCGCTACCCCTACTCAAAGGAGGATGACAAAAACTATAAAGTCTGCGATGAGGAGATCAACAAATACTGGGATGAGCACAAGGAGGAGTACAAACTCCCCTACCACCAGAAGGGCCGCAGCGTCAGCGTTATCAACGTCAACGTTACCCCCAGCCCCAAGGACCGCCAGAAGGCCACCGAGCTGATGGCTAAGGCTAATGAGGCGCTCAAGACGCAGGAGGGTACCTCAGGCGTGGACGCCATGGGCGACCTCGTGGTCTCAACTCTCTGGGTTACCTCAAACTCAGCTAAGAGCCAGCGCGTGCCCATGGAGATGCGCACTGCCCTGTCGATGCTCAGCGCCGACACCGCAGGCGTTAACGCTGTGGTGCAGCTCCCCCAGACCTCTCCCAATGTCTACACCCTGGCAAAACTGCTTGAGACTAAACCTGAGGTTGACTCAATCTCAATCACCTCAGGCCTGGTGCCCGCCGCTATGGCTACAACCCAGTGGCTCGACTCAATCAACGCCGCCAACGTAAACCTCGCTGCCCTCAAGGGTATGCAGGACGTTGAGGTTGACTCAATGTCATTGTCAATGATTGAGCTCGCCGGCCAACCTATCTATGACTCTGTCAACAACATGCCCGTTGGTCAGTTCCAGGTGCTCACCTTCCCCGGCCAACAGACCCCCGAGGGTTATAAACTGATTGCCCGCGTTGACCGCCGCTCAGCTCCCGTGACAGCTTACAACATTGCCACCGTCACCTACACCCTCGAGCCCTCAAGCGCAACCCTCACCAAGGCTCAGAGCGATCTCGCACGCTACATCAACCAGAACAATACCGCCGAGCAGTTCATCAACAATGCCTCAAAGGCCGGTTATGATGTCATGAACCTGATCCTCACCCCCAGCACTCCCTCACTCGGCAATATCCGCGATACCAAACAGGGCGTGGCTTGGGCATTCAAGCACAAGAAAGGTGAGGTTTCACCCCTCTTCACCGACGAGACCGAGACAAACTTCTATGCCGTGGCTATTGACGATGTATACAACAACGAATACATCCCCGCTACCAACGCCGAGCTGCGCAAGAACATCACCGAGATTCTCGTAAACAAGAAGAAAGGTGAGGCATTGGCCAAGCGCTTCAAGGGCAAAGCCCAGAACGTGCAGGGTTACGCCGAGGCTTTTGGCGGGGCTCCCGTCACCACCGGCCGCGCCGCCCTGTTGGTTCCCGTGCAGAACCCCATGACAGGCCAGGTTGAGAACGCCGTAACCATGGCAGCAGTCAACGGCAAGCCCGGCACCATCGCCGGCCCCATCGCCGGTCTCACCGACCTCTGGGTTATCCAGGTTACCGGCAACGAGCAGAACCCCACACCCTACAACGCTCAGCAAATGGCCAACATCTACCAGCAGAGCGTAATCGGCCCGTCACTCTCAAACCCCTTTGACCTGCTCATCGGTAACAAAGAATTCAAAGACAACTCACTTGAGTTCACCAAGGATGAGTAATCATCACTCCTGAACAATATCACCGGACAAGGGCGGGCCTCGAATGCCCGCCCTTGCTGTTAAAAAACCAACACCACCATGCAGAAACGCGGGATGAGGCTCTACAAAGCCGAGAAACTGTGCTCACAAACGGCTATTGATATGCTCTTTGGGCGGACAGCGCGGCCCGGATGCCCGCCCTCCTCCAAGTCCCTGAGTTACCCCTTGCGGGCCGTGTGGATGTCCAATCCTGTCAATGCCGGGCAGCCCGCCAAGTTCATGATAATGGTCCCCAAGCGCCGCCTCAGACACGCCGTTGACCGCGTGCAGATGCGCCGCCGAATCCGCGAAGCCTACCGCCTCAACCGCAACCTATTCGAGGCCCAAACCCCCGGTCTGAACATCGCCTTCATCTACGTCGCCGACACCCTCAAGCCCTACGCCGCCATCGACCGCGCCATGCGCCACCTCCTCACCACCATAGCCGCCAGTGTAAACATCTGACGTAGAGCATTATCCATGAGTAATTAAAATGTTCGGCAACAATTATTTACCCCCAATTGGATTACCGCGAACCTCGACAATCCCGTGGCGCATTTCGGCCCGTTCATGCGAAAAACGTGTATTATTCGACCAATAAATTGGTCGTAACGCATACGTTAATGTTTTCCGTGGGTTTCACCCACGGCTACGATCTTGCACCACTACGTGGTGAACACCCGTGCGCTCAATCGGCCGACAATGCAACCGCGTAGCGGTTGAATATCGTAGCCGTGGGTGAAACCCACGGAATGCGATAATTAAGGAAAACGACCAATTTATTGGTCGAATAATACCCGTATTCGTGTGTCCGCCGTCCGCCCCAGGAAAACGCTCTCAACCCTGGGATGAATTTCGGCCGTTCACGTGGGCGCCGCCGGTCGGGTATTATCCCCGGGGGGGGGATAAAATGATGTGAATCAATTATTTACCCCGCAATTGGAGAGCCGTGTGTCCCTACGTTCGGGCCTTTTTCCCGGCCCGCTACAAACGCTTGAGCAGGTCGAGGTATCGGCGGGTGAATGTTTCGCGGTCGAAACCCTCTTTCAGCAGCTGTTTGCTGCGGAAGCCCATGCGGGCGCGGCGGTCCGGGTCGTTGGCGAGCATGGCGATGGCATCGGAAATGGCCCAGGTGTCGCCCATCTCTACAATTATGCCGTTGTCCCCGTCCTTAACCAATACCGCTGAGTCTCCCGCGCGCGTGCTGATGACGGGCAGGTCAACGTTCATCGCCTCCATGATGGAGTTGCTGAGCCCCTCGTGGGTGGATGTCGACAGGTAAATGTCGGCGCGACGTTCATAATCGGCGACATTCGGAGGATTGATTACAAACTCAACCTTATCCTCTACCCCCGCTTGTTTCGCCCGCTTGCGCAGGGCAGCCTCCTCAGGCCCGTACCCTACCAATGTCAGGTGCAGCGGCGTGTCACCCTTTGCGGCTATGGCAAAAGCGTCAATGGCCGTCCCAAGGTCCTTCTCAGGCACATATCGGCCTACGCTGACAATGTCAACCGCCTCTCCCGGCTCATGGGCTTGATAGGGTGGGATAGGGGTAATGTAGTTGTGGATAACTTCAACTTTGCGACGCGGAAAACCTGAGGAGGTGAAATGTTTCTGTGCCGATATGCTGTTTGAAACTGTGCGGGCCGCTAAGCGCGTGCATACGGCATCAATCAGATGTTTGTGCCACGAAAGCTTGTTGCAACGCAGGCCGGTAACAACGCGCACCCCCCGTGGCGCCGCAGCCACAGCAATAGCGTTGGCAGCCGTCAGGTATGAGAACACGACGTTGATTTTCTCGTCAGCCAGCAGTTCCTTAAACTGCCTGAATCGGTCGCGCAGCTTGCCCGAGAATGACCTCAGCGGCACATCCTTATCCAGCAAATCGCGCATGTTGCCGTGAATATGTTCGCCGTTGAAGACCACCAGGCTTACGGGTACCCCCGCCTCATGGAGCGCATTTGCCAGCAAAACGGCCTGTTTCTCAGCCCCTCCGCTGGTAAGATTCTTGACAAAGACAGCAACTCGCGCGTTCTCCATACATCAGACTTTCGGTCCCACAAATATACAGAATTTTCCGCACCCCACCATTCCCCCCGCGTAAGAAAACCCCCGTCCCAAGGTTGGATGGCGATTCCCCCACACATTAATTTGATAAATACCGGTTTCCCAACGATGTGGAATATGTTGGATACCAAAGATTAACCATTCAATTGGTTTACCGCGAACGTAGGGACACGAGTATTATCCCGGGGTGGGTAAATTTTTGGAAGTCAATTTGTTACGGGATGCGGGGGTGTCGGGACATGGAAACGGTCGGTGGACCAGCGGGCCGGGTTGGTTTGGATGTAGTCGGCGATGCGGTTGCCGTCGTGGGGGCCGCGGATTATGTGGTCATGGTAACGGCTCTGCCACCCGAATTCTATGTTGTTTTGGCGGGCATACATGGTGATTTGGCGTTTTAATCCCCCGATTATTACTCCGAGTGACCCCCGTAATGATGATTTGTCGTTTGGGTTGATCGAAATGATTACATGGATATGGTTGGGCATCACGACAAACAGGGGTGCCTCGGCGTATGGATAGTGGCGTTTGACATCCTGTAGCTGCGATGCACAATATTGGCCGAGGGGTGAAAGGCGCATTTCACCGTTGACGATTCGCCCGAAGTAGCATTTTTTGCCAAGCGTACAAACAGTCACAAAATAATCCCCGGCAGAATAATTGTGGAAAGTAGCCCGCGGAGATTTTCGTACCCGCAAATCCACAAATTTATCATATTCCCATTGGGGGTCCGTATTAGCAACGTCGTTCATGCCCAAATGTACATCCACCCCCGGAAAAACAAAAGTTTTTGCCCCAAAAAAATCGTAAAAATTTGAAAAATTTTTTTGGGTGGTAAATTTTGCATTGAATCACGTATTCACCACCCCGTTCGCAGTTAAGAGCGGGTATTATTCGACCAATAAATTGGTCGCAACGCATAGGTTAATATTTTCCGTGGGTGAAACCCACGGAAAGCGCAAATAAAAGAAAACGACCAATTTATTGGTCGAACAATACCCGTAGTGTCGGCATTCGAATGTTTCGCGAAATGGACCGATACCCAGCGATTTACCCCACAATAGGTTTACCGCGAACCTCGGCAAACCCGGGGTCGTTTTTGGCACGGTCGTACGGCACTGTCGGCATATTCGTCCGGCGGACGCACGAGCCGTGCGTCCCTACGTTCGGATATTATCCCGGGCGGGTAAAAAGTTGGGTGGCAATTGATTATGTCCAAATTGGTTTACCGCGAACGTAGGGACGCACGGCTCGTGCGTCCGTGGTCCGCCCAAGGAAACCGGTGGCAAACCCGGAGGCATTTTCGGACCGTTTGCACGGCCCCGTCGGCACATTCGACCGGCGGACGCACGAGCCGTGTCCCTACGTTCGGGTATTGTCCCGGGTTGGGAAAATAGTGGGTGGCAATTTCGTGGGGGTGAAAACGGCGAGAGGCTGCGCGGGGTGCGCAGCCTCTCGGGGTATTGGGGGTCGGTCTCGGGTTAGAGAGCGATCTTGGTGGCTTTGTTGCCCTGAACGCGGATGTACATGTCGCCGGCTTTCGGCTCAAGGATGCGTACACCCTGCAGGTTGAAGTAGTATACCTCACCGTTGTTGTCAGCCTCAATGCTGTCAATGCCGGCACCCTCACCGTGGACAATAACTGTTGCGTTACCGTCGGGGAGAAGGGTAAAGGTGAACTTCGGGTTAATCAGGCTTTGACCAAGTTCAAAGAAGTCAGATGCGCCATAGTTAGCGGTTGTTTCTACCTTATTATTGATGGTTGTGGCATCCTCCGGAGCACCCCAGAAGTCGTTGAACACATCTTTATCACAGAAGAAGAAAATAGTACCCTTATTAACGGTTCCGGTATACTCATAGGTGTATACATCGCCGGTAACGTGGGTCATATCATAATCAACATAGTCGATACTGAGTACGAGGTTGCGCGGGGTAGCAATTGTGCCTTCAACTTTGATTTTGCTTGCGCCGGTGGCGTTGTAGGTGAAGGTTACGGTTGCGTTGGTCATGGCCTCGGGAACGAGGAAGTTTACTGATGAGCCGGCCCATGCGTTAGCCTCGGTGCCGTTCTCAAGGGTTGCGGTGGTTACGCTCGGGTCGTTAATGTCGCCTTCGCCGCCCCAGCTTGCATCCCAGCCGGTGCCGTCAATAATCTTGAACTCGGTCTCAGCGGGCAGGCTTGCAAAGGTGTATGTCCAGGTGTTATCAGCGCCCTCGGTCATCTCGATGGGAGCATCGGCGTTCCAATCATTGAATGTGCCAACGAGGCTGAAGTGGTGTTCGGGATCGGGGGTGTCACCGGCCTCGCCATAGGTCTTGCCGTTCTCAAAGTCGTAGTTCGGTGTCTTGTTATCATCAGTACCGTCGCTGAACAGGAGGTTGGTCGGCTCGAAGGGCAGGGTTGCTGAGTAGCTCCACATGTCGTCACCCTCGCTGCGTGCCTCAATCTTGGTCATCTCGGCACCGGGATATGCGCCGTTGTTTAGCTTGTCGTTTTTCCAGATGAATACATATACCTTCTCAAAGGCGGTTTTGCCGTTGTTGTAGGTGATGTTTACATCGGTAGATACAGCAGCAGCGCCTACATAGGTCTTGCCATCCTCAAAGTCAAGGTTGTCGGTCTGTAGGCCGTTGTCACCGTTGTTGAAGATTACGAACTCGGGATCAAAGGGCAGTTCGGCAGTGTAGCTCCAAACGTCGTTGTCACCTTTGGTCATCTCAACACCGGGCCAAGCAGCGTTGCTGGGGCTGCCGTTGCCTTTCCACATGTAAGCGTATACGGTCTCGTATTGTGAGGCTGAGTTGTCAAAGTATACGGTGATTGAGTTGGGCTGTGCAGCCTCGCCGTACTGTTTGCCGTTCTCAAATACCTCATCACCGCCCTGTTGGCCGTTGCCGTCGTTGAAGATAACGCCCGCAGGTTCAAAAGTCAACGCGCCGGTATATGTCCAGATGTTGTCTTCACCTTTAGTCATGGCAACCCCGGGCCAGCTATTGTGTTGGGTATCGTTGAAGAAGTAGACGTAAACGGTCTCGTAGTTGGTAACAGAGTTGTTGTATGAAACGCTGTACTCTTGGACAAGGTAGTCGTATTGTTTGCCGTTCTCAAACTCGAGGTCCTCGGTCTGGGCGCCTTTGTTGTTATTATTGAAGATAACCATTGCCGGGTCAAACGGCAGGCTTGCTTCGTAAGTCCACACGTCGCCTGCGCCCTTAGTCATAGCAACACCGGGCCAATTTGCATTTTTGCTATCACCATTCCAAACATAGGCATATACCTCTTCCCATTTAGTGGAAGCATTGTTGAATGAAACAGATACGTCAAAAGTAATCTCTTGGCCGGACTTGAAGGGGTTCTCGGCGTTCTTGTCGTTGCTGAAGAATACCTGAGCATTATCGTTTGCTTTAGCTTTCAAGTAAGCAACGCCGTTCCAAGTGGTAGCAAGGGTACAATCACTACTTTGTGAATCATTAACAAGTCCAGTTATTTTGTCCATGGAAATGTTTTTAGCACTTCCCAAGTTGTATTCAAAGTAATCGTTATCAGCGATTTTAAATCCTTGCCCGGCATTTATACTTTGTCCGGCAGCGCAAGTAAATTTGAAGATGCCATAACCATTTTCTTCTTCAAGCAACTCCCATTTCCAGGCATTTGTCGCACCCCAGCTATTCATGTCTCCGCGTAAATATATCTCAGCCGGGCCGGTGGGTTGAGGAGTATCAGATGTTGAAGTGATGACGAGTTGTGTTAACTCCGGATTAACGGTGAGAGTATACTCACCCTTAGCGGGTACTTTATTGTTGTCATTTCGTTTGGTAAGGCTAATGGTTTTACCCAATTGGTCTTTTGAAATTGTTCCACAACCCATGCAAGCACCATTAAAAGTACTCCAATTGCCTTTAGCTTTTGATAACTTAAACTCAGTAAGGTTTTTAATCGTTATGGTATAGCTGCCGTTGGAAAGGGTCATCTCTGCAGGACTTTCAGGTGTCCAGCCCAGACCATCTCCGGCACCACACACATAAATTTGTGCGTTTGCAGCAAGCCCGACAAGGGTAGCTACAATTAAGGAGAAAAATTTCCTCATGTCTGTGTTTGTTTAGTGATTTATGGTTAAGTAAGTTGTATAATCGGTAAGACAAGGGTCGGGATACAAAAACCGACATTCGATTTTTAATCTAAAGGGCCCAAAACACAGGCAAATATACAATTAATGAGCCAATAATCACAAAATTAGGCACCCGCGGTTATTTACTTAACAAATTTTAACGAAACGCGGGTCCCCGAATCGGGAGAACGTCGGCAAAACGCCCCGTTCGCGGGAGCCGAGCGCCCGCCCGTTCCCGCGTCAACGCGGGGGGAGATTCGGCACGGTCGCGTTGAAGGGCGGGTATTGTTCGACCAATAAATTGGTCGCAGGCAGAGACAAAAATTTTCCGTGGGTTTCACCCACGGCTACGATATTCAACCGCTACGCGGTTGCAATGTCGGCCGCGTAATGCGCTGGAAATCAGTGGTTTTGTATGGCAAATGACAATACCCGTGCGTCCCACGTTCGGGTATTGTCTTTGGGGGATGCGAATAATGTTGTGTTAATGTTTATTAACTAAACGGGGGTGGGGGCGTTTGTAACTTGTTTGTATATTTGTACCTTAATTTTGGAGACGGATTTTTGCGGCCATTTTTTCTTGAAAAAATCCGCTATGTTGCTTTTAGAAATAGAATTAACTTTACTCAAATCACTCATTTATAATAAATCATGAAGAGATATATTCAGATATATTTTCTCTGTTTAGTTGGTACTCTTCTATGCGGCTTGACTGCGAGTGCCAATAATTCTGATTATTACGCAAAAGCCACGGCAAAAGTTGGCCCCACAGGTTGCGGCAAGGTGTATGCCTCAACGAGCTCGGATGCGCCTGCATCGTCAGCCTTTGCTGAGGAGTCGTCGGCCACCGGCAGTACAAGTTCTTCTTCAAGTCCTGCCACGGTGACATTGTATCTCCACGCGCAGCCTGACGAGGGGTATATGTTAGATTATTGGGAAGATGAAAGCGGTACGAACAAAGGGTCTACCACTACCCTGGCAGTTCCAATCAAAAGTAGCAGTACCTCCTCGAGCTCACCTGCCACCGCTACTTACACAGCATATTTCTGCGCAAGATCAGCTGTTACAGTTGTGTCAAATATGCCCGGGGTGGGCACCGTGTCAATCGATAAGTTGAAAAACGCAATTGGCGATAAAGTGACGGTGACTACAACGATGAAGAATTTCTCAGGCAGTTATCAAGTCATAAATCATTCTGCCAAATTCCTTGGTTGGTATGATGGGGATGGCAATTGTGTCTCAACCGACACCAAATACACTTTTACTGTTGAGAAACCGATGGACCTGACGGCCCGCTATGATTTCCCGAAAATCGAGAACGGCGGATATTATCGCATTTTAAGCTTTACCGGGCGTGCCATGACGGTAATCGGTAAATTCTCATTCTCCACGAGCAATTATACACAGATGAAGAAGGCACTGTGCTATACCACCCCGTCAGATTACGTATACAGTATTGAAGGAGGGAAGGCACACAATGTCCTTTACTGGAGCTGTCTTGAGAAGAAAGAGGTCGAATCCATGCCGGGGACGGTTATCCGCCTGACGGGCAACCTTGATGAAAAGAACAATATCCTTTCAAACGCAATCGCCTCATCGCAGGGAACGGATACCCATGCAATGACCAGTACGTATTTCACTATACAGACGCATCAGGACTCGCCGGCATATTATTGGATTTCAGTTGGCAGCAATGCATTGAAATTCAAGACCGACAATACAAAGACTATAGAGTATAACGGGCAGACATATGAAAACGTCCCTGAGGGATATATCGAGGTGGGTAAACATACGACTGGTTCGGGATATGCCTACGAGCTTTGGGCACTTGTGCCTATAGATGAGGAGCATATTGACGAAAACTGGTTTGGCGCTCATCCCGATGAGGAGATGAAGGAGGTCGCTGCCGACGGCCAAGAGTGGTATTGGGCATCGATGTATACCGCCTTCCCCTATCAGTGCTACGAGGAAGATGGTGTGGAGGCATACTATATCAGCAGTGGAACCACCCCCGCCATCCATAGCGACGGCTCGGTATGGCTTGAGCTTGTGCAGATTGAGGACGGCATTGTGCCGGCCAACACCGCAGTGCTGCTGCGATGCAAGGATGCCACATCGGCAAAAGGTAACCGCCTTATCCCCATCAATGATATCGACAGCCCCATCCCGGCGTTGGAAGACAATCGCCTCCACGGCGAGTTTCAGTTGCTTTCAAGTGCTTCGGCAACCCATGGCGACGCAACGTTCAAGAGCTCGACAATGCGCATCTTCGGCGCAAACTCAGACGGCGTAATCGGTTTCTACAAGCTTGCTGAAGGCACCGTGCTTGCCGCCAACAACGCATGGCTTGATATTGCTGACTTTGCTGAGGAGTTAAAAAAAGCGCCTATGCGCATCGTCCCCTCAGGCTTCTCAGGCATCGAGGAGGTAGTTGTTGACGACCAACAGCCCGCCGATGAGAAAGAGGACGTTATCTACGATCTTAACGGCCGCCGCGTGTACCGGTGCGAGCCCGGCAAGATCTACATCATCAACGGCAAGAAAGTGCTCAAGCTGCAGTGACGGGTCGGCACCCGGTCGGCACGGTCGCGGTGCGGGGCGGGTATTGACCTTGGGTGTAGATTATTGAAAAACAACACATTACACCACGGGGTAATGTGTTGTAAAACAAAAAATTAACCTCGTTTGGGTTGGCCGGGACGGGTTACCCAAACGAGGTTGTGCATTACCCCAGCGGGGTTACATCTCTGAAAATGTGACGTAGGAATCTTTTTGAGATTTGCCCCATTTTCCTTCGTAGCGAATTTTCCCGTAGCTGTTCTCGCTGACTACCGGGAAGAGTATCCACTCTGACTTGGTGTTATCATGGCCTAACTGGATATATAGACCGTCATCTTGGCGGATATAACCGTTGAAGTCAAGATTTGTGCCGTTCTCGTTGTGATAACGCCCGTGGATGGTGCCATCTTCAGTTATCCATCCCTCCATGGAGATGTTGTCGTTGCCGATCATTCCCTTGCCCTCAATGGGGACATTGGTGGAACCGGTTTCATTGAACAGCTGCACCATTTTCTTGTCAGACCCCATGCGTAAGGGCACTAACTGAAATGTAAAATAATTTGGGCGAGCCGGGGCGATGTCTGTCAAGGAGGGGGCACCGGTGGAATCAGTATAATCTTCTTCAACAACAGCTTCCGCCTCCTCTACAGGATAAGCGTATTCCTCCTCGTCAACAACTTCAAATGACCCATCATCATAGCTTTCGAAATTGTATGCGCTGTCGCCACCAAATGTATGGTGCAGGGCTTTCACACAGAAGACAATGCCGAGCACAACCAGGGCAGCGCACACGGCGGTCACAATCCAGTCGGGCAACTGCCATTTCCCGGGCTCCTCAGTGTCCTCATACGCTGATCTCTTACATAAGTATATCAAGATAATAATGGGTCCCACGATGGGGATCAAGCCCAAAAGAATCTGCCAAGGGTTTATCCCGGCATCGCGCAGACGGCGTACACACAAAGCCAACCCGGGAATAACAAGTGCCAACTGAATGACTCCGCCCACAATTGAGCCGGCTAAGATGCCACCCATACCCATTGAGCAGAGCAGCATAACAAGTCCGCAGAATCCCGCACCAAGAATCGCGGTGGCGAGATAGGTAAGCCAGAAGGATTTACGTGAGGTATACCCCTTGAAGTCGGCGTACCGGCGAATGTAGGGATTTACAAAATACGCTTTAAAGAACGAGGGAAAATCCCCGGTGCTTGCAATTATCGGCTCCACATCCGGGGTGGGCTCAGCGGGAGCCGGCGGAACCGGTTGCGTGGGAGGGACAGCCGGTTGAGCCGGCGTTACAGGTGGCGGTACAACAGCAGGTTGAGGGGCCGCCGAGACGGCAGGTGAGGAAGTTGTGCTTTTGATGTCGACCTCTTCAAGCCACTCTCCGCAGAAGCGGCACTTCTTAGCCGTAGCCGCTATCTCTTCCCCGCAAAACGGGCATTTCTTTTTCTCCATATTCGGTTATCTGCAATTTGAAATTACTCTCCCTGGAGTTC
>CAYMNF010000004.1:0-39340 GCA_964391735.1 uncultured Bacteroides sp.
TCCTTCATCTGGGCATCAGACAAAACGGGAGTTAAAATGAAAACGGTTTCGTAGTTATTCATTTGTTGGTTTTGTGTAATGAATATAAATTTGGTTAGTGCATTAATTGCGCCGCAAAGGTACAAATTTCCAATTCATTACACAATACCCCGCTGAAAATATTATCCGTTTTTTCTACACGTTTTTTTTCGTAACCTCCCTTATGCCGGATTGGTGGCAGCGTCATTCTCGCGCAGTTTGCGGGTGTAGAACGCCGCGATGATTCCCAAAATTACCAATGTTATGGCCTGGATGCACCACGCGGCAAGGGCAAACGCCGTGGCATCGGTGTGGTGAACACCATAGACCTCAAGGGCATACGCAACACCAATGGTCCAGGGACCAAGTCCGCCGTTTGAGGGGATGATGGTTGAGCAGGAGCCCAATACCAATATCACAAGTCCGGCCCCAAGCCCGAAGACGCTCCCGGCCTCATGGACGATATGCTGTGTAAACGGGAATCCGAACAAGCACAGGTAGGTCTGCAGATAATTACATACCCACAACCCCAAAGTCAGCCACAGATACACACCCATCGGGCGCAGCCTGAACAGGGACATAAAGCCCGCGCCAATGTGGTGCAGGGCACGGCTCACAGCCTCGGCCCATTTATGCCCGCTGCCAAAGTGCAGGCATCCCCAGCAGAACATTATCAGCAACACAATCACCGTCCACGTCCAGGGGCTCCCGAAAAAGTCCAGCACAACACGCCCAACTTCAAAGCGGTGAAAGAACTGAGACATTGCCGTCGGGGTCATCAGCAACGCCATTGCTATAAGCAGAATCACCACTAAAAGGTCGGCTGTCCTGTCACCAATGTCAGTGCCAACAACCGTCATGAACGGGAGCTTTTGCCTGCGGGAAACATACCAGCACCGCCATGCCTCACCCAAGCGGGGAAACAGCAGATTCAGGGCATACGCGCCAAAAATCGCCATACTCCCCACAGCCATGGGTGCCGGCGTCCCCCCGGCCTGACGCACCTGCATCTCCCAGCGCACTCCCCTGAAAACAAGCGCCGCTGTCGTGAATAAAACCATCCCGGCAGCAAGCCACCATATATTACTTTGTGTGGTTATGATTTCCCACAACCGCTTGGCATTGACATTGTGGAACATCCACACCACCATGGATATGGTAATAGCCCACGGCAGGCAGTATGAGAGCAACTTTTTGGCCTTTGACTCCTTCTTTTGTTGCGTGGTTGCCGGGGTATTCCCTTGCGATATGTTGGTATTGTTTGAGGCTGACATAGTTGAACGCTTTTATATTGATAACGCCCGTACGCCCCGCGGTGTTCAATCGCTAAATTTCATTGAAGGGCTTAATAATCGGTACCATTAAAAAAATTTGTGTGAATAAAAAATAGTCCTTATCTTTGTGCCGTCCAAAACGGATTGTCTTATGGTGTAATGGTAGCACTGCAGGTTTTGGTTCTGCCTGTCCAGGTTCGAATCCTGGTAAGACAACAATAAGGAGACCCACCCCGGGCCTCCTTATTTAGTTTGCCCCCATCTTCTCAACCGTGCTATGAGACCTTTCTGATTATACCCTGACCATCCCTCCGTGACAGGTTAACCGCAAACGCGATTGTTATCAGGGATTAACATAGAGGGGGTGGGTCATGGGGAGGACGTGCACGCCATCATGAGTAGAAACCAAAAATGTGTCAAGAGGTCAACCGCATACGCGGTTGGTTTCAGGGATTCGTTTGATGCAACCGGCTAAATAAAGGATACAAAAAAAACTGCGCCGAGGATGCTCGACGCAGTTTTTTGAATAGGGGGTGGGGGATTACTTCACCACAACTTTGGTGGTGGTGTTCCCTTGTTGACGTATGTAAATGCCGTGTTCAGGGTTGTCAACGCGGATACCTTGCAGGTTGTAGTAGCGTACGGTTCCGTCATTGACACCGGGGGCATAGATGTCCTCAATGCCGGTGATCACGGGGTTGTCATCATCAGGCTCGAAGGTTCCTCCCTTGACGGCGGTGTAGGCCGGGTCGTTGGTGAGGTCAAGTATTGATGAGTGGTTCATGTCGGTGTCGCCGGCATGGGGCATCGGATACTCTTTGTTTGACGGAGCCTCGGTGCCGTTGCCGTCAACGCGGCGCGGTGCTTTGGCAGGTGCGGCGGTTGCATCGCTCTTCAGGTCCTGAACCTTAACGATAAGGGCGCTGCCACCAAGGTCTGCAAATGAGCCGTCAATCTTGTTGTTGTCCTCGTCAATCTGAACGGGGTTCATATCAACGGTGTGGGCAAAGAAGTATACCGGGGCAACAACCACGTGCGGAAGCTGAGTGCCGTCCACCATGGGAACATCGCGGGCAATGATGGTGTGACGCAGAGCATCATAGTCGCCGCCTACAGGGTCGCTGTAGAAGGGATGGTCTTGGTCAGCGGGTGCATTATGCGCGTTGTCGTCATGCTTAACAAGGTACTCGTATGAGCTGTGGTAGTCGGTGCCGGGCACAAACGTCTCAATGTGGTAGTATGACGATGAGATGCGGATAGGCTCAGCCTCGGTGTCATCAGGATTCTGTACGATGATATCCGGGGTGTCTATCAGGTGCTTGTGGCTTACATACTTCCAGTCGGCATACTTCTGTCCGTCAACCTCCTTGGTTGCGGCTTTGACGATCTTCAGCTTCTCGATGGTCAGGTCTTGACGCTCAGAGTTGTTGGGAGCGGCTGAAACCGTGGTCTGGCTGCCGAAGTTTGCCGGTACTTGTCCGTAAGATTCAGCACTTGTGTTACCCACGTAGGTTACCTTTGAGATCTCGATCTCGGGGTAAATCTTTGATGACGGGTGAACATCATCAATGCGGAAGCGGTAAACGGCGTCATCATTCTCCTCGTCAACCTCGTTGTCAACATAGACACCAGAACCGGGAAGCAGGACCCTTGTGGGTGCGCTGCCTTCCTCACCTGACTCTGTCAAGCGGTTGAGCTTGATGGTGTAGAAGATGTCGTAGTTCTGAAGGATGTGCTTCGAGATGTTGGGACGGTTGAACTTGAAGACAAGGTTGAGGTGACGCGGATTGAGGTCATCAATCGGGATGAGTACCTCAGAGTCATCTTTACCCTCAATTGAGGACTGAACCCTCAGTTTCACAAACTCGGCATCGGGGTTCTCAGCTTTGAGAGTCGGCTCCTCATCCTGGCCATACTGGTATTCGTATGTCAGACCGAAGGTTGAGGGGATGCGCGGTGAGACGGTGGCTGAAGCCTCGGTGTTGTAGGTGCGTCCGTCAACAGCATATTCAATCTGTGTGGTGAGCTCCTTGGCACCGAGTTTGCCCTGATTCTCAAGCATGGCTCCATAGTAGGTTACCTGCTCAGGCTGTGCACCGGCAACGTAGGTACCGTCGGCGTTGGTGGGACGGCGGTTGAAGGTGTTAACAAGTGCCGTGTAGGTGCGGTCGGGGGCTACTACCTTGGGAGACTCGTGTGTCACACTCTCGGGGTCGGCAAAGTTGGCGTTAAAGTCAGCCTCGTTGAGGGTGAAGACATAGAAGTCTGAGGTCCAGAGGAAGTTCTTGGCGTGGGTGGCATCAACATTCAGGTTGTTATCGCCGAATACCTTGCGGAAGCGATTCTCTGAAATCTGCTCGATGCGCACCCTGCGGGTGGCGGCTGAGGTGTAGTACTCATGCTCGCGCTGTATCATGTAGTGGAAGTGGTTATCGCTGTCGGCCAACGTACCATCCTCGTTTACAAGATCATTGCGATAGTTGATGTACAGCGGTTTCGTCGGGTCATATTTCCCGTCAAAGATCTCAGCGGTGTCAAGGCCCTCAAGCAGTACCTGCCTACCGGCATCGGTGAGGCGCAGCAGCTGCATGGGACGGCACTCGGGGAACACAGTGTTGTTGGTGAACTGTACAACGCTGGGCTGATATCCGGCCTTGAAGGCACCGACCCACAGGGTTTGCCCGGCGGGCAGAGTCACGATGCCGGTCTCGATGTCATCATTGTCACCGGTCCATGCCTCAACAAGAGTGCCAGCTGAGGTTGAAACAGTGCCGTCTTGGTTGAAGACAACCTCAGGCTTGCTGTCGTTGTCTGAGATGACGTAGTAATATACGGCATCCTGGGTGTAGTTGGTCGGGCGGCTGATGCGTACGCTCAGGTTACCCTCGGCGTCGGTTGCGGTCCTGTTGATGCGCGGGGCTGAAACCTTGAAGTTGAAGGTCTCACTGGCGCTCTCGCTGTAGACATCCTCAAGGTTGGCAACAGCAAACAGGGTGCGCATGGCGGTGGCGGTGTTGAAGTCGGGGTCAAGATAGCGCAGAACGTTATCCTCCTCGTCGACTACCACGTGGCCGTCAACATAAACAACTACCTGGTCGCTATTGAAGGCCTCATAGTCAGGCAGAGCAGGGTTGCGACCCTCTTTCTGCCATTGACGCATCAGTTTTGCGTCGGCTGAGGTCTTGGGATGCTGCTCAATAACAACACGTACTTTGTTGTTAAAGGTAACACCCTCCTCAAAGGCTATGTCAGACTTGACAGGCTCCTCGGGATAAACCGTGATTGAGGGCTTCTCTACGCGGTTGGCAAGACGATAGATGCGGACGGGGAAGGTACTCTGCTTGCTGCGGGTGTCTTCTTTGTAGGTTTGGTCCAGTGCATAAACATTGAAGTGTACATTAGCGGCCGGGTTGAAACGTACAAAGTAATTATGACCATCGGTACCGTTGAAGATAATTTCACCCTTGTCGGTAAATTCTCCCAACGTTCCTGAATAACTTGTTTCTGCAGTTCGCTTGAGATTGATATAATCCTTCTCGGTATAACCCTCGATGGTTGCGGGGTCAAGAACTTGGATATTACCATTCATCATACCGCGATCCTCAATATTCTCAGGCAGGTCAACAAATGAGAACAATTTAGCTCTCTGGACCTGAATGTAACGGCCCTGGATGCGCTCATTGTTTCCTGATGAGGTAGTGGGATTATCGGTGTCGCAGATTTCACCGTCGCCATTGATATCCACATCCTCGTTCATCACTTGGAACAGATAGGGATAATTGGGGTTGGTGGCAGAGGTGTCATATTGCTTGCTCAGGCGCAGAACGTTTGAGTCATCAGCTACCAACAGGCGCTCGCCTGACTCATCACCCTCAGGGAGGTCAACAGGTACGGCTTCATAATATTCACGAACCTCATTGTTAATTACGCGGTAGGGGGTAAGTGCGTAATAACGTCCGCCGGGAGCTGTTTGCTGGCCAACTCCGACCTCGGGATTGAAGGGCTCGCCTGATACGATGATGAATTGCTCATTCTCACGCAGCTGGTCGCCTTTCTTCACCATCTCGTATATGTCATAGCCCACAGGTGCTGTAGAGTCGGTGACACGGATGGTGGTGGTAACGGTGTTCTCGCTGTAGTCATCGGTGCCTTCAACCTTTGCTGAAATAGTGGTGGTACCCTGGGCTATCGGCATCACTTTGCCGGTCTGGCTGATGGTGGCAACGCTCTCGTCATTTGATGCGTAGATCACCGGCAGGTCATGGTTGTTAACCAGCTCGGGGGTTGTGTTCCACTGCTTGGTGGCAAGGTCATAGACATAGCGTGCGGCGGTCCAGCTGATGTCAGCCGGTGAAAGCTCTATGGTCGATACCTCAAAGGTGGTGTAGCGGGTGCTGGTAACACCATCCTTTTTGTTGCGAACGGTTATGCGGCACTCTTTGTTGACGGTGACGGTGGCACCGCTCTCGGTGTACTCAACCTTACCGGCACCGGTGGGGTTGATGGTAACATTCAGGTCATAACCCTCGGTCTTCTTGATTGTCAGGGTGTAACCGTCTTTCAGCTCTGAGGGGTACAGTTTTACTGAGTTCTCGGTAAAGACATCACCCTCGGGATTGATGAATTGAGGAACCTCAGCACCGGTTACGGTGAGCATAAATGAGGCTTCCTCTGAAGTATACGCCTTATTAGCAGGGTCAATGATAGCAGTTATTATGCACTCGCCAATGGCCTTGGGAGTAATCTTCAGACCGTTGTCGGCACTGTAAGATACTGTGGCAACATCGGTGTTGTATGAGGTATATTTCACTGCATCGGCGGCTGCCTCGGGGTCAACAGTCAAAACAGGCATCTCACCATCCCAACCAAAGTCAAGGTCGTAGCCGGCATATTCAGTGTTCCATGCCAGGGTGGCCGGTTTCTTCGCCTTGGCTAAACGATACAGATAAACATTTGAGTTGTTATTTGACCCATAGGCTCTGAAAGCAGAGCCGTTTCCGTAGATGAATCTGTTGCTTTGTTGTGTGAAAGCAGCTGTAAAATATTGATTGCCTTGAGTTAATTTAACGTTGGCAACATCTATTACAGATGATGAAGAATTAAATCCGGTGGTGCTGTTACCGGCAAGCGTCAAATACTCTCCGGATTGATATTGGAGAGCAAAGTTAGAAGTACCCTTTACAACGGTGAAGACTGCTACCTTTTCAGGATCGGCTGAAATAGTACCATCTTCATTCTTCTCAATACCTTCAGTTACACCTGCCAACTCCCCATTTTTTTTGTTAGGGGTGGCCGAAATTGAATAGGGATTTCCATTATTATTATTGGCAATGAATACCACGACATCACCCTCTTCAATGACGTCGCCTTTCTTTACCAACTCAAAGGTCTGTGTGCCGGCCTTTACAGTCACGGCGCAGGTGGCCTCGGCAGCGGTGTATGTCTCGGTGGCCGGGGCACTGATGGTGATGTTGGCAGTACCGGCACCAACGGCGGTTACGGTTACCACACCGTTGTTGTCTGAAACCTTGGCAACCGATGTGTTGTCTGAAGCTACGGTCACAACACCGTCACCATTGTAGACATAGGTAAACTCGGCAGTCTCCTCAACGGGGATAGTCAGGGTAGCGGGCTCAACCTCGATAACACCTTTGCGGGTTACCGTAACGGTGAACGTAGCGCTGCCGGCATTCCATTGCTTGGGAACGGCATCCCAGCTTGCTGTGATTTGGGCCGTACCGTTGCCAAGAGCCATAATGGTATTGCCCTCTACCGTGGCTACGTTTTCGTCTGTAGTGGTGTACTTGATGGCAGGGGCACCCGCGGGCAGTGTGAACTCATAGGTGTCGTCAACCAGCATGTTACGGTCAGCAAACCCGTCAAAGCTGAAATCAACCGGGTCAACTGTGGTTACCGTAACGGTGAAAGTGGCACTGCCGGCGTTCCATTTCTCAGTCTCGTTCCATGAGGCTGTAATGGTGGCAACACCTCTGCTATATGCAAAAATTGTATTATCCTCAACTACAGCTACATTTTCGTTTGAGGATGAGTATGAAATCTCAGGAGCATCGGCGGGCAGAACAAATTCGTACATGTCCTCTGCCTCAATCGCACGATCCCTGAAGTCGCTGAATACAAAGTCATAGCGAACGGGCCCAACTGACCCTGAGGGATTAGAGTCATAGGTGGTAACCACGCTGCCAGTGTACCCATAGACATGGATTTCAGAAACTCCCACGCCATTAGCTGAAGTTCCACAAGTGGTCTTAAGACGCAATTTTGAGAGGCCTGAAGCCGCAGAGTTTTCCGCTTTGTATACTGTAGCATCAGCTAAAGTTTTTGAGCCCGCCTCACCAGAACCCCAAACGATACCGTCTGCGGTTTCTATGTCAAAAGTTTTATACGCATCACCGCCGTATGTACGAACTTTAGCAACAACTGATGTAATGTTATTAAAGTCTATAAGGTCGGGTGATTCAATATATCCGCTCTTATTGATCAAAAGTGTGTAACCGGTAGAATTACCGATTGAGCCGCCCGTAGTCCATCCGTTAGGATTTGAATAAGCATACGTTGCTAACTCAGAAATCTCTGAAGACCCACCCTCGCTAACTGACATTGAGTAAACGGCATAGAGGGTGGTATTGTCACTTTCAGGCAGGTAAGTGCTCCCGGCAGCAAGCAGCTCGGGGGCATCGGTGGTAGTTGACACCGGGGCAGTTGCCCATCCGGCAAAAACCCAGTCGCCGGCTGAGGCATTCGGGTTGGCAGCAGGCAAAACAACGCCGGCACCGGCTGAGGTCTCGGCGACAGAAGCATCACAAGTACCGTTACCAGCATTCAGCAGAACAGTATAGGGATCTCGTGCCGGAGCCTCCTCATACTCAATCTCAATGCTATGGATGTAAATTGAGTTTGTTTTACAGTTTACATATATTTGCAGGTAGCCAGAATAGTGATCAAGCTCAAAGGCATTCGCATAGCGGGGTGTCGTTCCGCCACTGGTACTTACAGTATATGAGTATTCTCGAGTAGAACTTACGGCGGCATCGGCGGTAGCTATCTTAGCCATTTCTATAGTACCGGCACCTTTACTTGCGTTGGTCGCATATTTAACTGTAACCTTCGTTACATTTGTAAAGGCCACCGGACTATTGGCACATGCATCATTGTTGTTTTGAGTAACCTGAATACCTTGGTTACTTACGAGTTGACCGCCACCCTTTTTACTCGTCCAATTGGTGCCGAAGCCGGCCTGACTACAGGTCGCAGCCCAATCTTTGGAGGTGAAGGTGTAGGTCACCGTCCTGGTGTCTGCTAACGCCCCTATCGCAAGGACAAAAGCCATTAGCATAAATAAAAATTTTTTCATCTCACTGTGTTATTATGAATTAAATTAATTGTCATGAAAAAATAAGCGAGGGGGACATACTGAAACGGCAGACCGGAATTTCCGACCTGCTACTGTACGTAAAAAGATACGTTTTTCGGGATAGTATCATAAAAAAGTGATGAAGAACCGAGAAATCTCCGCCCGAAAATCTCGATTGGCACAAACCCGTATGCCCCTGACGGTTTTCCGTTTGCAAAGATACGCATTATTTCCCACTCCCCACAAAATATCCCACACCCCTCCACACATTTAACATTTCCGCAACATCCCCTCCACCCCCGCCCCATGTTCAACCCCACGCATAAAAACGTATGCACAAGCAGTTTACCCCCAGTCCGATTTCAGCGGACGCACGAACCGCGTCACTACGCTCGGGTATTATCCTTGGGTGCGTAAATTTTTGGCCGTCAATTGTTTATGTCGGAATTTGTATACCGCGAACGTTCGGGGCTATATCTATTTGGCGTAAACGATTAGGGAGCAATTATTTACGGGCCGAAAAAAACTGTGTCACAATGGAATTATGACACAGCCTCTTGAAATCTGTCGGGGTGAGAAGACTCGAACTTCCGACCTCCACGTCCCGAACGTGGCGCGCTAACCAACTGTGCTACACCCCGAGTTGATTGCGAGTGCAAAGGTAAGGAGCCTTTTTGAGTTTTGCAAATTTTCTTTTATGCACGCTGCCTTATGAGTGTGCCGAGAGCCAGTCGGGGCCTATGCCGGTACCAACGGTTAGGGGGATACGTCCGCTGTAAGCCTCTGACATTGATTTTGTTACCAGCTCCTTCATGGTCTCGAGCTCATCAACATGCACATTGAAAACCAATTCGTCATGAACCTGCATAACCATGCGCGAGCGTAATCCCCGACGCCGTATTTCGTCTGAAATTTTCACCATTGCTATCTTGATGATGTCTGCAGCGGTGCCTTGGATAGGGGCGTTGACGGCGTTGCGCTCAGAAAATGCACGCACGGGTGCACTTCGGCTGTTGATGTCCGGCAGACGGCGGCGGCGGTGATAGAGGGTCTCGACATACCCGTCGCGGTGGGCTTGCTCCTTAACGCGCTCAATATATTCGCGGATATGGGGATAGCTGGCAAAGTATCCGTCAATCAGCTCTTTAGCCTCAGCACGTGGAATGCCCAGCCGTTCTGACAGCCCGAATGCCGAGATGCCGTATACACTGCCGAAGTTTGCTGTTTTGGCATTGCGGCGTTGGTTCTCGGTGACATCCTCGGGGCGGACATGATAGATTTTGGCAGCCGTGGAACGGTGTATGTCGTCACCGCTGAGGAATGCCTCGGTCATATCCGGGTCTCCGGCGATGTCGGCAATCAGTCGCAGTTCAATCTGGCTGTAGTCTGATGCCATCACCACGCAGCCCGGGTCGGCGATGAATGCACGGCGTATCTCGCGCCCGTCGTCGGTGCGTATCGGCAGGTTTTGCAGGTTGGGATTGGTTGAGGAGATGCGTCCGGTGGCCGTGACCGTCTGGTTGAAGGTGGTGTGTATCTTGCCGGTATGGCGGTTCACCAAGGCCGGTAGTGTATCAAGATAGGTTGTTACAAGCTTACGCAACTTTCGAATATCCAGAATCAGCTGAACCAGAGGATGTGCATGGCGCAGCTTTTCAAGAATTGCCTCGGTGGTAGAGTATTGGCCCGAGGGGGTTTTCTTGGCTTTGGGGTCAAGTTTCAGCTTCTCAAAAAGGATGTTGCCGACCTGCGTGGGAGAGGCGATATTAAAGACCTCCCCGGCAAGCTCAAATGCCTGATTCTCAAGTGCGTTCAGGCGTTGGGCATACTCGTCGCGAAGTTTGCGTAACTCCTCGACATCAACGCGCACGCCCGTCAGTTCCATCTCGGCAAGCACACGCACCGTGGGGAGTTCAATATCATTGAGCAGGTTCTCCATACCCATCTCCTTGACCTCAGCCAATAGCGGTTGGCGCAGGCGTAACACCGCATCGGCCTGGTGGCAGAATCGTTGGGCAAGTTCCTCGGGGTTGAGTGATGACTCCTTGTTCCAGTCTTTTGCGCCCGGCAGATAGGGGCTTTCAAGGTGCAGATATTTCCCCATCAGTTCAGGCAGGGAGTGCCTTCCTTCGGCATCGATCAGGTAGTGGGTCACCGCCGTGTCAAAGTAGGGTGCTGACCATTCCACACCCTCACGTTGCAGAAGCACTATGGCACGTTTTACATCCTCACAACACAGCACAGCATCGGATGTAAATAGCGGTTGGAGCATCGCCAGGATTGCGCGCCGCGCTGATTCCTCAGCCGGCAGCGGCACAAATGTGGCCCGGCAAGGAGCGTCGGCGATAGCAATCGCCTCAAGTCGCGCAGCCATAGCCTCAACGCCCGGGGCATACAGCGCCAGACCCGCAACCTCAGCCTTGGCGGCATTCTCTACCACCCTCGCAACATCGGCCTCGGTGTCGGCCACGGCGTAAGCGCCAACGGGGCAGTCAAAGGTGGTAAGTGCCGGTCCGGCGGGCTGATTGTCGAACAGCGAGGGAGTGTAAGGCGCACCCGCCACAGCGTCAGTCTCGGTCACATTCCCGCCCACGGCAGAGGGGGCGACCCCGCGGCGCTTGTTCAGGCGCTGGATAAAGCTGCGGAACTCCAACTCGCGGAAAATCTGCAGCAGCTCATCCACATCCTCCGGGCGCCGTTGCAGGGTCTCGGGGGTGAGGTCGGCGGGCAGAGGCACATCGGTGCGTATGGTCACCAGGCGTTTGTAGAGCCTGAGATTGTCAATGTTCTCGGCAAGTCGCTTGCCGTTGGCACCCTTCACCTCGCCTACGTGGTCGATGAGATTCTCAATTGACCCCCACTGCTTTATAAGGTTCTGCGCAGTTTTTGGGCCGATGCCGGGGATGCCGGGGATATTGTCGCTGGTGTCACCCTCCAGGGCCAACAAGTCGATAACCTGGCGAGGGTTCTCCACGCCGTAACGCTCGCACACCTGGCGCGGGCCGCGAATCTCAAACCCCTCGCCACGCAGAGCCGGCCGGTACATGAACACCCGGTCGGTCACCAACTGGCCGTAATCTTTGTCAGGGGTCATCATATACGTCTCGAAGCCCAGGCTCTCGGCGCGACGTGACAATGTGCCGATAACGTCATCAGCCTCGAATCCCTCAACCTCAACAACCGGTATGTGAAAAGCATGGAGAATGCGCTTGATGTATGGGATAGCAATAGTGATAGCCTCAGGTTGCTTGTCACGCTGAGCCTTGTATTCGGGATACTCCTCATGTCGGAATGTAGGGCCGGCCGGGTCAAAGCACACGGCAATGTGCGAGGGATCCTCCTTGTTGAGGAGGTCATACAAGGTGTTTACAAACCCGAAGATTGCCGAGGTATCCATGCCGGTTGAGGTTACGCGGGGCGACCGTATCAGGGCATAGTAACCACGGTATATAAGGGCAAAGGCATCAAGCAAAAAGAGCTTTTCCATGCTGTGCGGGATTTTAGAAAGGGATTTCGTTGGAGGGGGCGGAGGGGGCCTCCTTCTCGGCAGGCTTGATGCCGTCAAGAACGCTGCGAAGCTCCTCCTCGGTTGAGGTGAGGCGCGCGCGGCAGGCCGTCAACAGCTCGGCGGCACGGCGCGTGTAGGTGGCAAGTTGATCAATGTCAATGCGGTCATCCTGCATCTTGCTCACTATTGAGTCAAGCTCCCTGACCGCCTCACTGTATGTCATTTGGTCAACCGGTGTAAAAGTAACGTTTTCAGAATTCATTTTTATTTGAAATGTCATTGACTACCGATGTCAAAGTCCCGTCTGAGAGGACTGTCATGACAACATCGCCGGGATTAATTTCTTTTGCCGAGGTTATGGCCCTGCCGTTTATGCGGGTTATGGAGTAACCGCGGCGAAGGGTTGCCTGTGGCGACAACGAGTCGGCCAGTCGGGCCAGTGCCTCTAATTGATTTTTCTGGCGAGGAATTATCCCCTGCAAGGCTACGGGCAGGGCTTTGGCCCTCATCTCAAGCATCTGTCGGTGCCCGGCAATTGTACCGTTGGCAGCAACGCTGAGGGCCCCCGCCATGGCATCAAGACGGGTTGAGGCACTGAGCAGATGTGTGCGAACCCCGCTCAGTTTCAGGGCAGCTGTGTTTATGCGTGTACGCATCCTGTCCACCGCCATCCCCGGCAGCAGGGGCAGCAGGGCCTCGACATGTGCCAACTGTGAGCGGCATCCCCCCACCATGTTGTTGACATAGTCAGCCACACTCTTTGCAACTGACTGCAGATGATTCAACATGTCGGTATTGCGTGCAACCAGCCAAGCACCGGCATCGGTGGGCGTTTTTGTACGGGTGTTTGCAACCCAGTCAAGCAATGTGACGTCTCGGTCATGGCCAAGCCCGATAAGTACCGGCAGGGGGAAAGCCGCAATCATGGCGGCCAAGTCGTAATTCTCAAAGCATGATAGGTCAGCCGAGCTTCCACCCCCGCGCACAATCACCACGCCGTCCCATAGATGTTGCTCGGCGGCAATTGCCTGCAGGGCGTCAATGATTGACTGCGGGGCGCGGTCGCCCTGCATCAGGGCCGGGAACAGCCCGGTCCTGAAACGCAGACGGTGCGGGTTGGTGTCAGGCCGTGTCAGGTGGTTGAGGAAGTCGCCATACCCGGCGGCAGTGTCAGCCGAGACCACGGCTATGCGCCATGTGTGCACGGGCCAGGGCAGCCTGCGGTTGCGCTCAAGCAGCCCGGCGGCCTGAAGCTTGGCGATGCTCTCACGGCGCCGACGCTCAAGGTCCCCCAAGGTATACGAGGGGTCAATATCAACAATGTTCAGGGAAAAACCGTAGGCGGGATGATACCCTGCATTGACATTGAGCAGCACCTGCATCCCGGTTGCCAATGGTCGCCCTGTGGCAGCGATGAATCGTTGGTTAAGCCCGCGGAAAACGTTGGCCCAGCAGTTGGCCCTACAACGGGCAATGATTTCGCCCGCTTCGTTCTTCTCGACTAACTCTGTGTAGCAGTGGGCTTTTACTGCAAAGTCCACCAACTCAGCTCGCACCCACACGCGTGCAAGACCCGGGGTGCGGGTAATCGCACCTGAGACACGCTCAAGCAACTGGCGCAGGGAGAGGGATTGGAGGGGCTCAGCCAAGACTGCTATCTCTTTTACTGTTTCTTAAATTGCTTGCCATCCCAGCGATACACAAGGCGCGGAAGCATCCAGGCCGAGATTTGGCTGAACATATCTTTCCCTAAAAATGACTCTGAATTGTTTGTCACAGTCAGGGTCTTGTCTGCCGGTGAGTAGGTATACCCCGCCATCAGGAAGGGTACCAGCATGGTAACATCAGCCTCATGTGATTTGTCGGTCAGGAAGTTGGTGATGTCGGGCGCAGTAAAAATCTTTTTGCCGTCAAGCTGTTGCCAGCCCTCGTCATAGAACGCTATGGTGCTGTTGGGAGCGGGAGTGCGCACCGTTGATATAACGGCGTATATATTTTTCCCGTTGGCGGGCAGCAGGTCAATCTCTACGGTTGAGGCATCGGTCATCTGCAACACTATGCGCTCAGGGTCAAGCTCTGTGATGCGTGAGGCTCCTTCAAGGGCATTTTTTGTGCTGTTCTTTAGCCCGGCTTGATAATAGTCAAGCATATCAAGGCGCGTATTTTTGTCCAGAAGTGGTAAGACCGTGCGCGGTGCCGAAACAAATGCGTCCTTCGCTGTGACTGCGTACATCCCCACAACAGAGAGGAGGCAGAGGGAGAAGATTAATATCTTTTTCATTGAGAGAAAGTTATTTGCAAATCTAACTGTTTATTCCTTGATTTCAGATTGCAGTGTTACGGTTTTTCCTTTGACATACGCTACAACCCGGTAAGACCCTTTTTTGGAGGACAAGGTGTATGTGTTTCCTTTTTTTGTCCAGCCGGTTCCGGTCAGGGTACGAATAAACTCTTTGAGCTCAAGTTCGGTGCCGAATGTTACGATGCATTTGCCCTCATCAGACATGTCATCACATGTCATCAGAATATGGGTGTTGCGCCGATTGGCTTTAAGGGTGTAATAAGTTGGCTCCATGCCCTTTCGGGTTACACTACCCTTGAATCCTATTTGCTTCAACAAGCTTGCAACTTTATTCGGGTTACGAAGTAGCACACCGTCATCTGTTGAGCGGTCAACCAACATAAATTGGGTCACGGGTGAGTTGGAGTCAAAAGAATGTGCCGGCAACGATGTTACTACCGTGAGGGCCAGTAACAGAATGATTTTAACCAAGCACTGCTTGAAGGAGAATATCTTTTTCATTATTTTTTTTGTATTTAAGACATTGCCTGCATCTGCACCAAGCGTGTGTACACACCGTCCTTGGCCATAAGTTCGGCGTGAGTACCGCGTTCAACGATTCGCCCCTCTGATAGAACACAAATCTCTGAAGCGTTGCGTATGGTTGACAACCGGTGGGCTATAACCAGTGTGGTGCGGTTGGCCATGAGGCGTTCCAGAGCCTGTTGCACCAGGTGTTCGCTCTCAGAGTCCAGGGCTGAGGTAGCCTCATCCAGTATCAGCACCGGCGGATTCTTAAGTATGGCGCGCGCTATGGAGATGCGTTGTCGCTGACCACCCGATAGGCGGCAACCGCGGTCACCCACAATAGTGTCATACCCCTTGTCGGTGGCCATGATAAAGTCATGGGCGTTGGCTATGCGGGCAGCCTGTTGCACCTGCTCGAGGGTAGCATCCTCAACGCCAAAGGCTATGTTGTTGAAGAAGGTGTCGTTGAAGAGGATCGCCTCCTGGTTGACATTACCCATAAACCCGCGCAGGTCAGCCACACGCAGGTCGCGGATGTCTATGCCGTCTATCTTCACGGCCCCTTTCTGCACGTCATAGAAGCGCGGCAACAGGTCAACAAGCGTCGATTTTCCCGACCCGCTCTGCCCCACAAGGGCCACGGTCTTGCCGGGCTCAACCGTCAGTGATACATCTTTCACAACCGGGACATCCTCAGAATAACCAAAGGTGACATTCTCAAAGTCCACGCGTCCGTTGAAATCCTTGATTACAGCGGGCTTTGCCGGGTCGGCGATAGGATTCTGGGCATTGAGGATGCGGTCAACGCGCTGCATTGATGCCAACCCCTTTTGTATGGCATAGGCGGCTTTGCTGAGGTCCTTGGCCGGATTGATGATGCTGTAGAATATCACCATGTAATAGATAAAGGAGGGTGCGGTGATTGAGGACTGCCCGTTAATAATGAGTATACCGCCAAACCACAATACTATTGATATGGTGAGGGTCCCCAGAAACTCGCTCATAGGGTGGGCCAGAGCCTGCCGGCGCGCCACTCGGTTCGAGAGGTTGAAGAATTCTTGATTTTCTCCGTCAAAACGTCTGCGCATACGTCCCTCGGCATTGAAAGCCTTTATAATGCGCAGCCCGCCAAGGGTCTCCTCAATGGTGCTCATCAACACGCCCCATTGGTTCTGTGCCTCAAGCGACTTGCGTTTCAGTCTTTTCCCCACATTGCCCATCAGCAGGCCCGCAATTGGCAACAGCACTAATACAAAAACCGTAAGCTGCCAGCTAATGAATATCATTGTAGCCAGGCATACAATAATCATCACCGGATTTTTGAACAGCATGTCAAGGGATGACATTATCGAGTTCTCAATCTCGGCAACATCCCCGGTCATACGGGCCATAACATCACCCTTGCGTTCGCTGGTGAAAAATCCCATGGGCAGACGCAAAATCTTGTCGTACATAAAGTCGCGTATGTCACGCACAATGCCTGAACGCATGGGGATGATAAAGTATGACGCCAGATAGGTAACGCCGGTCTTCAGGCCGGTCATCACCACAAGCAGCAGTGCCAACAGTGCCAGAGTGGCGGACTGGCCAAAATGTTCAATGGCCTCTTGGGTAAAGTAATAGAAATTATTGAAGACGACATCCTTCAGGGAACCGTCCTGCAGGGTCATGTAGTGGTAGCCCGTCTCCCGGATTTTGAAAAGCATCTCCAGGATAGGTATGATTACGGCAAAAGAGAAGATTGTGAGTACCGCCGACAACAAGTTGAACACCAGGTTCAGGGCCAGGTACTTCTTGTAGGGTGGCACAAACCGCCACAGCATCTTCCAAAAGTCGCGCATACCAAATATTTTTGGCAAAGTTACATAAAATTGTGCTAAAAGGGGATAGGAAATTTAACGGGTTAGCGCAACATCTTCAGCCGGATATCTTTCCAGTAGACATACCCCCGTGGCAACAAGTTGAAGTCTCGGTCCCCGGGGTCTCGATCACGTTTTTGAATGACGTAAATGATGGTGTCATTCTTCATGAGAGGCGTTACTACCATTTCTGTCCCATCCTGTTCGCGCCACACGCCCAGGGCCCGGGCAGCATCGGGACATTGCAGGGTTGCCGTCACCTCCCCGGGCAGCTGCAAGCCTCCTTCGGCCTGCCATGGTTGCAAATGTTGTACCGAGGTGGGCAACACTGCAAGCGGCCTGAGTGAGTCGCCGTACGCTTTGGTTAGGGATGAGAGGGTGTAGTAGTCATCGGCATCGGGGACACCTCGTGTGCGGTGAAAGGTCAATACCGGCACATCAGGGTCATCGGTGAAATCATAGAAGACGTTCCCGTCAGGTGACTGTTGATACAGGGCAATTACCTCGGCAAGCTCGTTGCCGCGTTTCAGTTGCCAATATGCCAGAGCCGCATATTCGGCAATTATAACTAAACCCAAGATGGCGGCCAACCATTTCGGCTGTTTTTGACATGGTTTTATCCACAGCGCAAAGGCTATGAGGGCATAGATATTGGCAAACCAGCCGCTGCGTCCCACTATCCCGCCGACAGCACTGAATGCCATGGCTGAGACAGCGGCGACAATCCAGATACACACCTTGCCGCGTAGCAGCTCTTTCAGGGATGCCGGTTTAACAATCCCGGTAACAATCAGGGCAAGCGTCAAAGCCAACGCTATGTAGTCACTCTTCAGCAACAAGGGAAGCACAGGGTCATCAGGCTGAAATCCTTTGGTGGCGCGCATCCAGATGCCCGGAGAGATGAATGCCACAAAAGCCCCGAAGACAAACGCCCCGAAGACGATACGGTTTGAGCGGGACATTTTGCGCCATTGTCCGTTGAGCAATCCCCATATCACAAGGCCGGCAACCAGAGGAGCCGACATTGACTCATGCATCATGCCGCCGATAAGGGTAGCCATTGCAGCCAATCCCGTGACGGCTCCCGGTTTTAGGCGATGCAATATAAGCCAAACCGAGAACAAGCCCAAGGCTGCCGCCCAGACATAGTTGAAGGCAAAGTCAAACATCATCATGCCGTCCCACCATGTCAAGGCAAAGACGGCGCAAAACAGCAGAGCGATGGCATGTAAGGGTTTCTCGCGCCATTGCGGGCAACCCATTCTCACAATCATGGCCAGCATGGCACCAACCATCAACCCCGAGACGATGCGCACAAGGTTGTAGGGCAGAAAGTATAGCCACATCGGGGCGAAGAAATTGGCGGCTCGTCCGTTGCTTACAACCCAATGGCGCAAAATCCAACGCGGGTAATACAGCAGGTTGCCGTTGTAGTATTCACGATATGCCAAGCCATAGTCAACGTCGTCACATGTCGGCCACACGCCAAAGTTGGCCACAATGCTAAGCAGGGCGACAATTGCTATCACCGCCCACACCCACATTGAATAATTGCTGTATCTCTTCATCTCTTTTTCCCAAATTCAGGATTAATCTTTAACAGTGAGGCAACCCATACCGTTGCAAGACAGCAGAGCATTGTCCACCAGAAGAACAGGCGGTAGCCTAACAGCTCTTGCAGCCATCCGGCGGCCATGCCCGGCAGCATCATACCTAAGGCCATAATGCCCGTTGCAATCGCATAGTGAGATGTGCGCATGGGGCCCTCGCTGTAGTACATCAGGTACAGGATATAGGCTGCCGTACCGAATCCGTACCCGAACTGCTCGATGCCCACGCAGATGTACACCGTTAACAATGACGGGTCATGTACCATCGAAAGCCATATAAAGGTGACGCAGGTCAGGGCCATGGACCAGGCCATGGGCATCATCCAGCGTTTCAACCCCCCGGCAGCGGCACAGAATCCCCCGACAACACCTCCGATTATCAGCGCTATCACACCCACAGTACCATATACAAGTCCCACATTGGTGGTGGACAACCCCAAGCCGCCAACCTCGGGTGTATCAAGCAAAAACGGGTTAATCATCTTCACGAGCTGGGCCTCTGGGAGACGGTACAGGAGCATGAATGCCACCGCAGGCACTACCCCGGGCTTGGTGAAGAAGGTGGTAAAGGCGCGTATAAAGCTTTCTAAGTCAAGTTTTTGTTGCTGCTTTACATCATCGGACGGGTGGGGAAGTATAAACATGTGCCAAACTGCCAACAGGCAAAAAATGGCTGAAAGGGCTGTAAACATCGTGGCCCAAGCCTGCGAGACATTCCCGGTTCGCTCCTCCATCACCCCGGCTATGACAACCAGCACCCCTTGCCCCGTTACCATGGCCAGGCGGTAGCACATGGTACGTATGCCAACATACACCGACTGGCCATGCTCGTCAAGGGCAAGCATGTAAAAACCGTCTGAGGCAATGTCATGTGTGGCCGAGGCAAAAGCTGTCAGCCAAAAAGCCGCTAATGTGCCGGTGAAGTATAGAGGGCCCGGCAACAAAAAGGCGATTGAAGCAAAACTGCCGGCGAGCAGTATCTGCATAACTATCACCCACCATCTCTTTGTACGCAACAGGTCTACCACGGGACTCCACAACGGCTTTATTACCCATGGCAGATACAGCCAACCTGTATAGAACGCTATCTCGGTATTGCCGATGCCCAACCGTTTATACATGATAACGGCAATGGTCATCACGGCAACGTATGGCAGTCCCTGGGCAAAATATAGGGTAGGGACCCACAAGGCTCCCTTGGCGGTGCTTGACAACCCGGTGTGGCCGCGTGGCCCGGCGGTTACCATAGTTTCTCGAGCTTTGAGCCCCGGTAATAATGCAGCAGGATATCTTGGGCACAATACCCCTGCAAGGACATCATGGCTGCCCCAATCTGGCACAAACCCACGCCATGTCCCCAGCCGGCACCCCGCAATCTGAACCCGGCGGGAACCCCGTCATCCGCTACCCCGCGGCGCTCAACTATGAATGCCGAACTGTAAAGGTGGGTGGGTGCAAGCCATCGACGTATCTCCAACTCCTTGCCGATGGTAATCTCACCGAGCGTACCCTTTATCTTCAGGAGCTTGATTCGCCCTGACGGGCCGCGCTCAATAGGTTCAAGATTCAGAATCCGGCCCAAAGGACGGGGTGAATAGCGACTGACCAGGTCTGAGATTTCCTGTTGGGTATAGTCTCGCGTCCAGCGATAGAAGTCGGTGGTCTCAAGGTCATAATCCTTTAAAACCGTAGCAAGCGCTGCTGTGTCGCGTGTATTGCAAAATGCTTTTGGGGAGGTCATCATCCACTCCTCAGCATTATTCTCATGTGTCAGGTCTGGGAACTGGTCAACCTCTTTGTAGTCGCGGCCGGGGGCTAAGTAGGGGTGCTCCTCCTTTCCCCAACATGTCTCAAACTCCTCAAACACTCCACCACAGCATTTCGAGAATCGGGCATCACACAGTTCCCCATGGTATGTCAGCACGGTGCCGCGTGTGTTCTCGACGGCTTGGGCAGCCCTTTGAGCATTGTCCCCGGGTATTCCCTGATATCGCTGACAATGGTCATCAGCACACAGGTCAAACAGCGTGTGGTCAGCCCGGTCATGCCAGCGCACAATCATATCATCATCCTCAACGGGTCGTTCAGGCTCGGCTTCCGGGTCTGAGTGGCGCCGTTGCAGCATGGCATAGGCCCATGAGCGGGAGATGATGGCATGCGCCTCAAGAAAAGCCTCGGGGGCTGACGGGTTCATCTCACTGGCTATTACACTCTTCAGGTACTCCTCGATGTCAACACGGTTTATCACCCACAGCTCATCCCCGCCGGCGGGTAGCAGGATAACACCGCCTGTAAAACGTTGCCGGGTATTTCGCTCCCAGTGGAATCCGATGCCTATGGTTACGCCGGCAACGCTGAACACTCCCTCTTGCCCCTCAGGCAGAAAGATGTGTTTATCCCCGTCGGGCACAAACTCATATTCACCTTGGTAGACTTTGCCGGTTGATTGCTCGGTAAAAGGAGTTTCAAATGTAATCACTGCTTTGCTGCAGCGTTGCAGGCCAATATGTAATTCAGGGCTTTTCATGACATTTAGCAAGCAAAAATACAAAAAACCTGTTATTCGCCAAATTTGGGATGCTTCACCACAAAAAATTGAGGCAGATGCCCGGGTTGGTGGCGCCTGCCTCAATTTGATTTCTCCTAAAAAGGGACTTATTTTATGTTCAGAGCCTTTTTAACGTCGTTGGTTACGTCAGCAACGGTTGCGGGGTCAAAGTAGTAGGGGATTTCGCTGGGCACAATCAGGGTGTAGCCGCCTGCCTGTCCTACTGTTTTGATAGCCTCCATGATTTGCTGCTGCATGGGTTGCATCAGTTGCATCTGCTGGCGCTGAAGGTCTTGTGATGCATTCTGGCGGAATTGCTGGATGCGCTGGTCGGCCTCCTGGATCTCCTGCATGCGGCGCTCTCTGATGGCATCGGGGGTGTTGGTGTCAAGTTTCTGGAACTCGGTGTATTTGGTCTCCAACTCTTTTTGCAGACGTTCCATCTCTTGTTCAAGGGTCTTGCTGGATTCGGCAAGTTTGGTCTGGGCCTCAGCAAAGGCGGGGAGGGCCTGCAGTACCTCGTCAGCGTTGCAAATACCGATTTTTTGTGCCGCCATGCTCAGCGGAAGCGCCATCATAAGCGCAATCACTACTTTCTTAATCATTGTTTATGTGTATTACTGTTATTTGATTTCTTGGGGATTAACGTTGGCTGTATCCAAGACGCTCAAGCAGTTCGTTTGAGACATCTATGCGGGGCGATGCAAAGATAATGTCAGCCGATGATGAGCGGTCAAAGATGGCCTGATATCCACGCTCCTCACACAGTTTCTTCACTGCCTCATAAATATCATCCTGGATAGGCTTAAGCAGGGTCTGACGCTTTTTTGAAAGCTCACCGTCAGGCCCAAAGTATTTGTTGCGCAGGTCAACGGCGGCGCGCTCCTGGGCTACGATGGCACTCTCACGGTCCTTTTTCTGTTGGTCGGTGAGGAACACCATGTCGGCCTGATAATTCTTATAAAGGTTGTTGGCCTCAAGCTGTGCATTCTCAACCTCTTTCTGCCAACGCTGCGACAGTTGGTTGAGTTGCTCATTGGCCATCTCGTAGGCCGGGATGTTTTTCAGAACATATTGCATGTCAACCATCGCAAATTTTTGGGCTGAGGCTGCCAACGTGGCAAACACTGCAACTGCCAGTGTCAATAATATCTTCTTCATGTTTCTCTGTTTTATTCTATTACTTGCTTTCCTTGTCACTGTGTCAAGGAGGCTGTATTCTTTTTGTTTGACAATCGGCGGATGAAAGGGTTTAACTTTTAGAATTCCTGTCCCAATACAAAGTGGAAGTGTGAGCCGCCTCGCTCGCCACGCACTTTGTCGAAACCGTATGCCCAGTCGATACCCATCAGGCCCACCATAGGCAGGAATATGCGCAGACCCACACCGGCTGAGCGTTTCAGCGTAAAGGGTTGGAATTTTGACACCTCGGTCCACGCGTTACCACCCTCGACAAACGCGAGGCCGTAGATGGTGGTTGAGTTTGACAGCAAGAACGGGAAGTGTACCTCGGCAGTGAAACGTGTGTAGGCATAGCCCTCAGAGCCGTAGGGGGTGAGGTCACCGTTGTCATATCCGCGCAGGGCAATAGTCTCGGTGGCATAGGTGTACGAGCCTGACATACCGTCACCGCCGACATAGAATGTCTCAAAGGGTGACTTCAGATACTTGTTATAGCTGCCCAACAAACCGATGTCGGCACGCGTCATGAAGACCAGGGTATACTTCCCTTCAGGATTGGTAAGCGGGGTAAAGGTGCGGCTCTTGAAGCGCAGTTTCCAGTATTCAATCCAACGATAACGCTCTTTCTTTGCCTCAGTGGTGTTTTCCTCAGCAAGTTTTTTCCAGTCCTTTTTGCCAAAGAGTGAGGCCGGGGGGGTCAGTGACAAGTCAATCGAGAATGTTGACCCCGAACGGGTAAAGTAGGGGTTGTCAATTGAGTTGCGAGACAAGTTGAGGTTGAGCACCAATGCGTTTGACGTTCCGGTATTCATGTAGTACAGGTAATCCCAATTCTTCAAATAATACCAGTTGTAGGTGAGGGAGGTCTGGAAGGTAAACCAGTCGTCGGGCCAGCTCAGACGTTTTCCCATACCCACCGTTACACCAATCATTTGCAACACCTTGTTGGGGTCGTAGGCGTTCTCGTAGGCGTTTTGGTAGTAGTTGTTGTAGGTGCTGTTATTGAGGTAGCTGAGTCCCGACCCTGAATAGTAGTAGGGGTTCTGCCAGTTTGAGTTGTAGTAACTTGAGTTCACACCCGTCTGGCGGCTGTAGTATCCACTGATGCTAAGTTGGTTGGGTCGCTTCCCGCCAAACCACGGGTCGACGAATGAGAAGGAGTAGGCCTGATAGTAGCGAGCATTCGTTTGGGCTGAGATGCTGAAGGTCTGACCCTCTCCCTGAGGGATAAAGCCCTTGTAAGACCCCGGGTGGAACAGGTTTTTAATTGAGAAGTTGGTGAACTTTATACCCGCTTTACCGATGATACCGGTCTGGCCCCAACCCAATGAAAGTTCAAGTTGGTCGTTGGCTTTTGACTCAAGGTTGAAGACAATGTCTACTGTTCCGTTCTCCTCGTTGGGCTCATGTTGGATATCAATGGTCTCGGGATTGAAATGACCGGTTGAGGCAATCTCGCGGTATGAGCGCAGCAGGTCGCTTTTGCTGTACAACTGTCCCGGGCGCACACGCAATTCTCGGCGAATAACCTTCTCATACAATCGGTCATTGCCGTTGATAACAACTTGATTGATACGGGCTTGTGGGCCCTCAATCACTCGCATCTCAAGGTCAATTGAGTCTCCCTTGACATTGCGCTCGATGGGGGTAACGTTGAAGAAGAGGTAACCGCGGTCCATATACACGCTTGAGACGGCATCCTCATCCTCGGTCAGGCGCTTGTTCAACAACTTTTGGTTATAGACATCCCCCTTGTTCATGCCCAACAACTCCTCAAGTGCGTTGGTAGACAACACGGTGTTACCAACCCAGTTAATGTCGTTGACATAATATTTGGGGCCCTCGTCAACCGTGATGAAGACATCGACGTTGTTCTCATCCCACGGGGCAACAGAGTCTGATACTATACGGGCATCGCGATAACCTTTTTCGTTATATTTTGCTATGATGCGGTCAAGGTCCTCGGCGAAGTCTGACTGTATAAATTTTTTCTGCTTGAAGAGGTTGCGCAGGGCACGTTTCTCGTTGGTCTTCTTCATGGCGCCCTTTACGGCGTTGTCACTGAGGACCTCGTTACCATCGATGTATATTTTGTGGACCTTAATTTTGCCGTTGCGGTTGACATTGATGTCCACAATCATTTCATTCTCATGCGACAGGTCCTCACGGGTAGCTATCTGTACATCGGCGTTCTTAAACCCTTTTTTGTCGTAATAGTCCTTTATTATCTGCTTGGCCCTGTTGATGATGTTGGGGGTGATGTGGTTGCCTTTCATCAGTTTCAGGCGCTCCTGTATATCATCTTTTTCCCCTTTCTTCATGCCGTTATAGTTGATCTCAGAGATGCGCGGCTGTTGGCGCAGGTGTATAGTCAGCCACGCCTTGTCGCCCACAATAGTATCAACCGTTATCTGCACTTTTGAGAATAGTGCCTGTTGCCACAGGCGGCGAGCCGCGGTATTGATGTCGCTGCCCGGGATTTTTACCATCTCGCCCACACGCAGTCCGGCAAATCCCAATATTGTCGCGGGGTCATAATGCTCGGCACCTTCCACCTCGAGCCCGGCTATCTCGTATGTCTTGGGCAGCCCGGTGAAGAGAACGCGGGGGTTCACAACCGTGTCGGTGGCCGCCGGCTCGGCACTCTGTGCCATGGCGGGCAGTGCCGCACACAGCAGTGCCGCAAGCAGCATAACGGGTTTCTGAAGTTTCTGAAGGATGTATGCAGGGATTGACATTGGTTTCAATTTGTTGTGTTCACTTGTTCGCTTGTGCGGCCAAAGCGCCTCTCGCGTTTCTGGAAATCGGCTATGGCTCTGATAAACTCCTCAGCGCCAAAGTCGGGCCAATATGTGTCGGTGATATATATCTCAGAATATGCTATTTGCCAAAGCAGGTAGTTTGATATGCGCAAATCACCCCCGGTGCGTATCAGCAGGTCAGGGTCCGGCATGGACGCGGTGGTGAGGTATGCGTTTACGGTCTCCTCGGTAATTTCCTCTGGATTTATGGCTCCGCGCTGGGCCTCGGTGGCTATGGCGCGCACGGCCTCGGTTATCTCCCAGCGTGACGAGTAGCTCAGGGCCAAAACCAGGCGCAACCCCGTGCAATGTGCCGTGGTTGCCATGCATGCATCAAGCCGTGCCAACGTGGGGGCTGGGATGCGGCTGCGGTCTCCTATCATCTCAAGTCTGACATTTTTCCGCAGCATCATCTCTGTCTCCTTCTCGATGGCGTTGACAACAAGCTGCATCAGCATGTCAACCTCTTCGGCCGGGCGGTTCCAGTTCTCGGTTGAGAAGGTATACAGCGTCAGGTATTCTACCCCTAAGTTTGAAGCCGTCTCCGTGATGTTGTGTACCGAGGTCACACCCTCCTCATGGCCTTTTGAGCGCATCCACCCGTGCTGCTTGGCCCAGCGGCCGTTCCCGTCCATAATAATGGCCACGTGGCGCGGGATGCGTGTCATGTCAAGGGTTACTGTATCGGTTGCCATGGTCTTTTCTTTTGTCAGTCAATACGGTTACAGGTGGCACAACGTGGACCGAACTCATAGCTCAGCGTGAAACAGATACCTGAGTACCAGTCGGTATTTTTCAGGAATGAGCTTTTTATGGTGTACAGGTCCTTGAGGTCGGGGCCGTCAACCTTGTCGCCGAATACTTTGGTCATCACAAACTCACCACACAGGTTTAGCCGGCGGTTAATCTTGTATCTTACCCCTACACCCATGGGCAGGGTAGGGGCAACCGAGGTATTTCCGTCGCATGTTGACAAGCACACCCCTAAGCCGAGGGCCAGATAGGGGGTCCAACGGCGCAGGCGTTTGTATGTTTCCCCCATGCCGTATGGGAAAAAGTTGAACTCGGCACGTGCACACAGCTCGTAGGCGGTGGCATGGAATTCATACTGCTTGTTCTCGGGCAAGACATTGTCCCAGTCGGCGGTGTTCCCCGTCAAGGTAGAGATGTTGAACATTCCACGCACGGCAAAGCGGGGTGAGGCAAGATAACGCATGGTGGCGTTGAAGTTGACACCGGGATGCTTGAACATGTTGCTCTCATTGGCATCACCGAGGTAACCGCTCATGCCTATGCCGGCGCCGATGTCATACTTGTAGCTCTCAACATCGCTTTCATCCACAACACGTGGCGTTTTGGCGGTCATTGAAACCGTGCCCGCAAGTATACACGCCGACAGACAGACCAGTCTCCCGATCTGTCCGAAGCATGTTTTTATTGCGGAGGTCATGTTCATGTTCCCTTTAATATAGAGGACGGAAAGTTAGGCGGTTTATTACACCTCTCCACACAACGTCTTGTGTCTCGCCGCGATAATTCTGTCCGCCGAAGATGTAAACGGCCGGGCACTCCCATGATGTTATGGGCGCCGTTACGCGTGACGGGGTTTCGGGGCTGAGCCAGGGCGGCAATTTTATTGAGGGCTGGGCTTGCCAGTCTGAGGATATACTTATCTCTGAGTCTATCACCAACCCATCGGCATCATAGAATGCCGAGATGTAGTTGGGGAACTGCAACAGTCGGTTCGCCGCCTGCCAGTGTATACCCCGGTCGGTTGAAATGTAGACGGTGCGGTTGAGGATGGTACCCCCTTGGGGTTTGCCGCCGAAGGCCAACAGGGCCGACTCCTCGGTAACCTGCCAGATATTGTTGGTGCGGAAGGTACGATAGGGCACAACCGTTATGCCGCTTATGGCAGGGAGTTCCTTGCCAACACTTATTTTAGCGCATTGTTGCCCGTCAAAGGCCCATACCGTGCCGGTGGCTTTACCGTCCGCAAGCAGTCCTCCACAAATCATACCCATAGGCTCGGGAGTCCACTTTGAGGTGAATACAAGCAGCTGAGAGGTGCCGCTGACGGGCATCCCCTCGGGCAGAGGTAGCGTATTGCCATCAGGCAGAGTCATCAGTTCCCATCCCCCGGCATTCTGCACCGAGCACAAAAGCTGCCCGTTATAGTCGCCGTATATGTGGTGCACTTTATGCCCCTCAGCGGTCCATGTGCTTCCATTGTCCAGGGATGTATACAGTGCACCATTGTTGTCTGTAATGGCCAGGCGATCGCCCCACGCATTCAGTTGACGCACCTGTGCCCCGGCAGGCAGAGCAACACTGTTGTATTGCCACTGAGCAAGCGGGTGCTCGGCCCGGGCCAGACAATATTTGCCGGCATTGTCAACAGTCAGGCACAGGATGGTACCCTTGTGCACAATTGTGCGTTGCTCTGCAACATTGCGCAGGTTGGTAGGCAGTGAGCGTTTATATGCTTGGTCCCAATACATTGAGTCCGGTTCACTGCGGTGCACATTCACCTTAATGGTATATACCCGCGCCAGGTCTCCGTCCTCTGACACAACCTCCAGGCGTGCAGGCCCTTGGCTGAAGTCAATACTGTCGGTTTGTGAGGCCAGAAAGTTTACGGTGGTGTCATTATCTGAACCGGCACGGCGAAATGACAATCGGCATACACTCACCGTGGGTGTCTTTATGTTTAGCTGCAGGCGCGACACATCAGTCCCTTTGGGCAAAGAGTCAGCATTGTAGATCTCGGCTTTGTCAAGGTCTATTGAAAAAAAGACTGAGTCAAGATTCTCAAGAATTTTTTTGTTAGCCTTTATATTAAAAGCCGTCACGGCCACTGAGTTAGCCTGGACATTTTTTGACAAGTCCTTCTCTTTGTCACTGTTGCAAGCCACCATTGAGCACAACCCCACGGCGGCAAGTATATATTTTGCAAAGCGCATATTCATATTGCACAAGATTTCAAGCGACAAAATTAAAAAAAATAATGCAACTATCCATGCTCATGTACCAAACTTTCAACTCAACGCTGAAAGATTGACAGCTAATAGCGGTCCTCGTTTGCCGAATGCGGGAAGCTTTCGCCCTGCTGTTCCCATTTGGTGCGTAGCGCCTTCATGGCATTTTGCCACTGTTTTTGCTCGCTGGCGGTTACACTGCGATTCCCGTTGAAATAGGCTGACAACATGCTGTCATACCGCTCGTATGCACGTTTGTCCGCCAAGTTTTACGCCCACCAGTCCTGTTATAGAGTCGTAAGCCTCAGAGAAATTCATGCTTAGAGCCTTGGGGTTGTAAGCATAAACATTTATAACATTACCGAGGGCAGCCAATGTAAGTGCCGCACAAACCAAAAGTTTTTTCATATTATAATGAGCGTTTTTGACAAATTTATTTGACGATGCCTTTCTCGAGGTATTCGGCGAGGTTGGTGTGGACGCGGCTGGCGGCATCATCGGCAGCAACTTTGCGCACATCGGCATCAACCATCAGGTTTACCAACTCCTCAAAGGTGGTTTTCTGCGGGTTCCACCCTAATTCGGCACGCGCCTTGCACGGGTCTCCCCACAGGTTCACCACGTCGGTAGGCCGGTAAAAGTCGGGTGACACCTCAACCAACACTCGGCCGGTAGCACGGTCAATCCCTTTCTCGTTGCTTCCCTCACCCTGCCACTCAAGGTCTATCCCAACGCGTTTAAAAGCCAGGGTGGCAAACTCGCGCACGGTATGTTGCTCCCCGGTGGCTATCACAAAATCCTGAGGGGTGTCATGTTGAAGCATCTGCCACATACACTCCACATAGTCAGGGGCATATCCCCAATCACGCCGGCTTGAGAGGTTGCCCAACAGCAATTTATCCTGTTTGCCGGCAGCGATACGGGCGGCGGCAAGGGTAATCTTACGTGTCACAAAGGTCTCGCCGCGGCGCGGGCTCTCATGGTTGAACAGGATACCTGAGCAGCAGAACATATTGTAGGCCTCACGATACTCCTTTATTATCCAGAAACCGTAGAGTTTAGCAACCGCGTAGGGGCTGTAGGGGTGGAAGGGGGTATTCTCGTTCTGAGGAACCTCCTCAACCTTACCATACAGCTCAGAGGTTGAAGCCTGGTATATGCGGCAACTTTTCTCAAGCCCACACAGGCGCACAGCCTCAAGTATGCGCAGAACCCCCGTGGCATCAACATTGGCGGTATATTCAGGGCTGTCAAAACTTACCTGCACATGGCTCTGTGCGGCCAAGTTGTAGATTTCATCGGGACGCACGGCCGAAACCACCCGTACCAACGACATCGAGTCGGCCATGTCGGCATAGTGCAGGTGGAAATTGGGGTGACCCTCAAGGTGGGCAATGCGCTCACGATAATCTACCGATGAGCGCCTTATTATGCCGTTTACCTCATATCCTTTTGACAATAGCAGCTCAGACAGATATGAGCCGTCCTGACCGGTTACACCGGTTATCAATGCTTTCTTCATCTTCAATCTTTGGCGTTTTTGATGCGCTCCTCAAGGTCTAACAACTCATCACGTAACTGTGCGGCGGTGCGGAAGTCCATCTTTTTTGCCGCCTGCATCATCTCGTCGCGGGTGCGTCGCGCTGCGGCCTCAAGGTCACTCTTGGTCATATATGCCACAACGGGGTCAGCAGCCAGCGAAATCTTCGGTACATATTCTGATGCGTAGGGCACCGGCTCGCGTTTGGTGCTACCCAACGGGGGCATGTCATTGGTGTCAATCCCCACAATTGCCTGGCGCGCTTTTATAATGGCCTTGGGCGTTATACCGTGTTCCTGGTTGTAGGCTAATTGTATCTCGCGCCGGCGCTCGGTCTCCACAATGGTGCGACGCATTGAGTCGGTGATGGTGTCGGCATACATTATCACACGCCCGTTCAGGTTGCGGGCCGCACGGCCAACGGTCTGTGTCAATGAGCGGTGGCTGCGCAGGAAACCCTCCTTGTCGGCATCAAGGATTGCCACTAAAGATACCTCAGGCAGGTCAAGACCCTCACGCAACAGGTTTACACCGATAAGCACATCATAGACACCGGCACGCAGGTCGTCAAGAATCTTTATACGGTCAAGGGCCTTGACATCGCTGTGGATATACGCCGTCTTGTAGCGCAACTTCTGCATGTAGTCATTCAGCTCCTCGGCCATGCGTTTGGTAAGGGTCGTCACCAGTGTGCGCTCGCCTGCCTCAATGCGTTGTGATATGTTCTCCATCAGGTCGTCAACCTGGTGCAGCGACGGCCTCACCTCGATTATCGGGTCAAGCAACCCGGTGGGGCGTATAAGCTGCTCCACAACTACACCTTCGCTACGCTCCAACTCATAGTCAGCCGGGGTAGCGCTGACGTATACCGTCTGGGGTGTAAGGGCCTCGAACTCCTCAAACTTCAGCGGGCGGTTATCCATGGCCGCCTCAAGCCTGAAGCCATACTGCACAAGGTTACGTTTGCGCGAAACGTCCCCGCCGTACATTGCGCGTATCTGCGGCACGGTTACGTGGCTCTCGTCAATTATGGTGAGGAAATCCTTGGGGAAATAGTCAAGCAGACAGAAAGGGCGCATCCCCGGTTCGCGTCCGTCAAAATAGCGGCTGTAATTCTCAATGCCTGAACAGTGGCCTATCTCGCGAATCATCTCCACATCAAAGGTTACACGCTCACGCAGGCGGTCAGCCTCAAGAAGTTTGGCCTCTCGCACAAACTGGTCTGACTCGCGCCCTAAGTCAAGTTGTATCTGGTCCAGGGCGGCTGCCGTGCGCTCGGGGCTCGTCACAAATATGTTGGCGGGATAGATCTTAAAACTGTCATGTTTGCCGATGACAATATTGTCCTCACCCGTCATGGTGGTGATGCTCTCGATTTCGTTCCCCCAGAAAACCACGCGCACGGTAACCTCCTCGTACGCCAACCGTATGTCAACGGTATCACCCGCAACGCGGAATGTCCCTCGGGCCGGGTTCTCATTGCTGCGGCTATACAGGGCGTTTACCAGTTCACGCAAAAACTTGTTTCGGGCAATTTTTTGTCCAACCTTTATCTCACGCACATTGGTGTTGAAGTCCTCGGGGTTGCCGATACCGTATAGGCATGACACCGATGATACCACTATGACATCACGCCGACCACTCAGCAGGGCCGACACCGTTGACAGACGCAAACGGTCAATCTCATCGTTTATCATCAAGTCTTTCTCGATGTACTTGTCTGATGTAGGGATGTAGGCTTCGGGCTGATAATAGTCATAATAGCTGACGAAATATTGCACCGAATTATTGGGGAAGAACCCCTTCATCTCACTGTACAACTGCGCTGCCAACGTCTTGTTGTGGCTCAGTATCAACGTGGGGCGCTGAACCTTTTGTATGACATTGGCCATAGTAAAGGTTTTGCCCGAGCCGGTGACACCTAACAGCGTCTGCGCCGGCATGCCGTCTTCAACCCCGCGTGCCAGCTGCTCAATGGCTTGCGGCTGGTCACCCGTGGGTTTGTAGTCTGATGCTATCTTGAAATCCATCTCTGTATCACTTTCTGTATTAAACCAAATCTTCAGGGGCACCTTTTTGCGCCCAATATATAGTACAGGTCCCAAAGGTCATAGTGCGGAACGAGGCCTCGCTGAACCCGGCACGCGTCATCAGGGCTACCATGTCGGCACCCTGTGGAACCGCCTGTATCGATGCAGGCAGGTAGCTGTAGGCCGACAGGTCCTTTGAAACCATTTTGCCCACCAAGGGGATAATATGCTTGGTGTAGAGGTCATAGATAGGCCTCACAACCCGGTTTTTAGGCGTGGAGAGTTCCAGAATCATCAACAGTCCCCCGGGGCGCATCACCCGGTACATCTCCCGATATCCGGCCTCGATGTCCTCAAAGTTGCGAACCCCGTATGCTGCCGTCACCACGTCAAAGCTCTCATCCGGGAAGGGGAGTTGCAGACAGTCGGCGCGACTGAAGGTGATAATGTCGGCCAACCCGGCTGCCGATACCTTGCGGTGTCCTACCTCCAGCATCTCTTTTGACAGGTCTACCGCGGTAATACCTACCGGGTCCAGTTTGCGGGCCATCATCATGGCCAGGTCCCCGGTGCCTGAGGCAACATCCAGGATATAACGCGGCGCATTATGCCTCATGGCAATCAGTTTGATGGCCCGGTTTCGCCAATGGCGGTCAATACCCAACGTCATCAACCTGTTCATAAGGTCATAGGCCGGGGCTATGTTGTCAAACATTGCCTCGACCTGGTCGGCCTTTCCGCGACCATCGTTGTTCCCGTACGGGTTTATGTGTTCAACCTCAGGCATGCAACTGTTCCAGGAAGTTAAGGACATTTGTAGCGATGCGCTCGGTGATGTCACTCTCGTCAGCGGGGGTGAACACCTGGCCCGTCACATGCTCATAAAGCTCGATATACCGCTCTGAAACCGACTTTATCATTGCCTCGTCCATCACGGGAACCTGTTGGCCTGCTTTTCCCTCAAAACCTTGTGACATCAGCCATTGGCGCACAAACTCTTTTGACAACTGTTTCTGCGGTTTACCCTCGGCCAACAGCTCTTGGTATCCGTTGGCATAGAAATAGCGGCTTGAGTCGGGGGTGTGAATCTCGTCAATAAGTATAACCTTGCCGTCATACTTCCCGAACTCATATTTGGTGTCAACCATCAGCAAGCCTTTCTCGGCAGCCATGTCGGCACCGCGTTTATAGAGTGCACGGGTATATTCCTCGATTTGCGCATACTCTTCTGCCGGAACCAGTCCGCGAGCAACTATCTCGGCTGCTGAAATATTTTCGTCATGTCCCTCGGCAGCCTTGGTAGTCGGGGTAATGATGGGCTCGGGGAAGGCCTGGTTTTCAACCATTCCCTCAGGCAGCTGTACACCGCACAGCTCACGCGCACCGGCCTTGTAAGCACGCCAGGCACTACCGCTGAGGTACCCCCTGATAATCATTTCAACAGGGTAGGCCTCGGCCTTGACACCTACAGTGACCATGGGGTCCGGTGAGGCCAGGCACCAGTTGGGAACAATGTCCTCGGTGGCTTTCAGGAAGTAGGCTGCCAACTGGTTCAAAACCTGCCCTTTATATGGTATGCCCTGTGGCAGTATAACATCAAAGGCCGATATGCGGTCGGTGGCTATTACGGCCAACATGTCATCATTCAGCGTGTACACATCGCGCACCTTGCCATGATATACTGCTGTCTGGCCGGGGAAGTTGAAGTCGGTTTTTGTGAGGGTTACCATAGTTGTCATTATTTTATATTTTCAGCATTCTTGTTCAGGGCTCTCATTTGCGGGGGGCTTTCCCTTTCATCCCCCCTTTGGCGCCACCGGTCAGGGCAAAAATGTTGGCGCCGTAAGACACTGTCTTGCGCTCACGTGCACGGTTGCGCTTCAGGGCCAGCTGCACCAGCTTGTCCATGAGGGCAGGGAAGCTGATGCCCGTTGCCTCCCACAGGTAAAAGGACAACGACCCGGGTATGGTGTTTATTTCGTTGACATAAATTTTGTCTGTGTCGCGGTCAATAATCATGTCAACGCGGCTAACACCGTGGCACCCAAGTACTCTGAAAGCCTCACCGGCCAGAAAGCGTATGCGGTCGCTGACCTCCTGAGGCAGGTCGGCCGGGATGCGTTTCTCGGCTGATGCCATTCCCTTTGCACCTTTGGTGCCACCCATGTATTTGTCCTCGTATGACAGTATCTCGCCCGACTTAACAGGCTCCTCGCATACCGAGGTGGTGTATTCGTCGGCATCGCCAAGCACCGAGCAGTTGATCTCCTGCAGGTTCACTATCATGTGCTCCACTATCAGGCGGTCTGAATAGCGCGCAGCCTCGTCAATGGCTGTTATCAGTGCCTCACGGTTGTCAGCACGGTGTATGCCCACCGATGAGCCTAAGTTAGCCGGCTTCACGATTACCGGATACCCAAGTTTTGACTCTATGCGCTCAATAATATTGTCGCGGGTGCTGAACCACTGTTGGTCGGTAAACCAAACGTAGTCCACCACCGGAACGTCATCGGCCTGGAGTATCATCTTCATGGTTATCTTGTCCATACCGTTGGCTGAGGCAAGGGTGTTACACCCAGCAAAGGGGATGCCGATGGTCTCGAGAACACCCTCAAACACGCCGTCCTCACCGTTTGAGCCGTGTAATACCGGCAGGGCAATATCAAGCTTTTTAACAACATCGTTTCCAAAAAGCTTTTTTTGACTGCGGTAAAGATTTGTGTCGCCGTATATCGGGCGCATATAAACCTCGGTACAGCGTTCAAGCAGCGCCTTGGTGTCACGAAAGTTTGCCACGTCCATAAGGGCATCGCCCGTATACCAGCGGCCATCCTTGGTTATATAGATGGGGGTAACGTCATATTTGTTGCGGTCAATTGCCGCCATGGCCTGGTTGGCCGAGATTACTGAGATTTCATGCTCGGTGGAACGTCCGCCGAAGAATACCGCTACTGAAGTTTTCACGCGTCTATGTATTTATTTAAATGTGTCAGGAAGGTCATTCTCATACAGTACCGTGTCCCCCGGCTGTATGATAGTTTGCAACAGGGCTTGTGCCTCTTTGAAGTTGGCCACCGGGTGGATTTGGGCTTGGGGCATATTTCCCTCTTCCAACCCTTCGGATATGGCACGGCGATTAAGCTCGTTTACTATTATCACAACGTCGGCTGAGGTCGCTGCCAGGCGTCCGAACTCCTTATTCAGTTCATATTGCTGCTGTCCGAGTTCCACCATGCCGGGTGTCACAAGTATGCGTTTGCCGCTGTCCATGGCCTTGAGAACGTCAAGGGCCATTTTGCTGCCGTGGGGGTTGCTGTTGAAGGCATCATCGATTATGGTGACACCGCCGGGGGTGCGTTTCAGCGACAGACGGTGCTCAACCTGGTCAATCTGCTCTACAGCCAGTTTTATTTTCTCAACCGGTACTCCCAGTTTCAGGGCAACAATCACGGCGGCGGCCAGGTTTGAAACGTTGCATTCGCCCACCAGACGGGTTTTCAGGGTCAGCCCCTCGGGGGTTAGACCGGGGCCGCGCAGCGTAAAGGTGGTGCCGTCGCGACGGTAGGCAACCTCAGTGAACTGCCATGCAGCGTCCTGTCCATACCTTTCTACCTCAATATCACCCCTGATGCGGCGCTTGGCTATCTCGGGGAAGTCATCATTGATTACAGCAATCCCACCGGGGGGCAGGGCGTCGACAATCTCAAATTTGGTGTCGGCAACACGTTGTATGCTTTTAAAGGTCTCAAGGTGCTGAGGTCCAACGGCCGTCACGATGCTTATCTGCGGATGCACCAGGTCACATATCTCCTTGATGTCCCCGGGTTGCTTGGCTCCCATCTCGGCAATGAACACCTGCGTGTAGGGTTTCATCATCTCACGCACGGTGCGCACTACACCCATGGTGGTATTGTAGCTGCCGGGGGTCATCAGCGTCTCAAAATGCTCAGACAATATGCGGTAAAGATAATGCTTGGTTGATGTCTTGCCGTAACTGCCGGTAATACCCACCACGCGCAAGTCGGGGATGCCTCGCAAAATCTTGCGCGCATCATTGATATACCTGTTGTTGATATATTTTTCAACCGGCATCAATATCCAGACAGCTGTAAGCGCAATGATATGGCTACCGCAATAACATCCCAAGGCTGCCACCGTAATATCGTATATCCCGTGGGATACCGACTCGGTTCCGTTGAACAGGAAGAACACGGCCACCATAACCCCAACAGCCAATCCCGACATCACCCCATAGATGCGTTTGGCGCGCGGGGTGAATACAAGGGGCTTCTTGTACTTTATTTGCGAAATCTTAAATCCGTCATACAGGGCTGTCAGCAAAATCAGCAACATGCCGATGTTGTCTCCCGCCAACAGCGGGAACATGGCCAGGAACAGCACCACGATAGCCAAAAGGCGTGCAACCGTGCTTGTGTCACCGCTTTTTGACAACCAACGTTGATAGCGTTCAGGGCGATAGGAGTTTTGCTGCAGCATGGTCAGACAGCGACGCAACTCAAGGCACAACGTCCCGAGCATTGTGGCGCCCACCATGCCATAGAGGATTATTTGCAACAGTTCCATATATTTTCTTCTTATCCGTTTATTTAGCTTTTGAGGAAACTTGCCAGTGCGCCCCCGGCTATCCCGGGATTGTCAAGAAATGAGAAATGTCCGGCCCCGGGGATGCTCACAAGCCCGGCATCGGGTACCAATTTTTCAATCAATTTGGCATGTTTAAGGGGGGTAGCAGTGTCATTCTCTCCCCAAATCAGCAGGGTGGGGCACCCTATGCGGGGCAACTCCGGGCCCAAGTCGCGGTTGGTGATGCGTGACATGATGGCCCGCATCTTGGGCGATGAGTTGACATAGTCGGTGGACCCGACTTTGCGCCTGGCGGCCTCGATACGCGCTGCTGCTTTCTCCTTGCCAAGCAGCAGTTCCATTAGGCGGCGACGGGCCTTATAGCTATACACCTTTATGTACCACTTCAGGTTGTGTCGGCGTATACAGGCCGCATCAACAAGCACCAGCTTCTCAACGGCCCTGCGGGATGCTGTCAAGGCCGCAATCTGCCCCCCGAATGAGTGACCTATCAACACCGGTTTTTGACCCGGCACCTCGCTGTCAAGAAACGATTCAAGCCAATCGGCATACTCCTCAACATTCCAGACATCAGCCGGTTCACTGCTCTTGCCGAATCCCGGCAGGTCAAGCGAGATTACACGTCGGCCACATCTCTCAGCCACTGCCCCAAGCGATGCCAACGTTGAAAGGTTACATCCCCAGCCGTGGAGAAGCACCACCGCATTGCCGGCACCTTCCATGCTGTCGGTCCATCGGGTTTCAACACCGTTTATGTTCCGATTTTTTTCCATTCGGCAAATTTTTCCTGACTGCAAAAATAAGCATTTTCCGCCAATACCGAAATCCCCCGTCAGGACAATCTGCTATTTGGAATCACCCCAACAGCACATCCAGGGTCATCATCAACAGGAAACCAAGCGTAAACCCCAAGGTGCCCAAGTTGGAATGTTCCCCGGTTTGCGTCTCGGGTATCAGTTCCTCGACAACAACATACATCATGGCACCGGCCGCCAAAGCCAACAGATAGGGGAGAATAGGCACCAAAACTGAAGCCAAAAGGATTGTCAGGACTGCCCCCACGGGTTCAACGACACCGCTTAGTGTGCCCATCATGAAGGATTTCCAACGAGTGTTCCCGGCACTGCGCAGCGGCATGGACACAATAGCGCCTTCAGGGAAGTTCTGTATAGCGATTCCCAAAGACAGGGCCACGGCTCCTGCCATGGACATGTAGCTGCTTTGTTCCAAAACGCCGGCTATTGCCACGCCCACTGCCATACCCTCGGGCAGGTTATGCAGAGTAATGGCAAACACAAGCTTGGCCGTTCGGGACAGATGCGATTTGGGTCCCTCACTCGCATTGCTATCAATGTGTTGGTGAGGTATCACGCTGTCAAGGAAAAGTAAAAACAGGACACCGCCTGCAAATCCCACCAGGGCCGGGAGGATGCTCATAATTCCCTGTTTCCCGGTCATCTCTATCGACGGGATAAGCAACGACCACACCGAGGCGGCAACCATTACCCCGGCAGCAAAACCGGTGAGTAGTTTCTGCATACGGGGGGCAATACCCTCTTTCATCAGAAACACGCATGCCGCTCCCAACGTGGTGCCCACAAAGGGTAGCAGTAATACCACAAGAATCCCGTTCATGCGATTTTAACGTCAAGAATTATGCATTTGTTTTATCTCTAAACGGCAAATAATTGATTTTGGGTATTACTCGCAGATTTTTCCGGAGGGCGGTTTACCGAGTTTTGAGTATTGTCGGCCCTCCGGGGTCAGGATAATTTTGCCGTAAAAATTTCTGCAATGATTTTCCTTAAAAAAGTACCATTTTCATTACTCTCCCTGATACTTATTTCAGCGGTAACGGTTAATGCCGGCGAGGTTGCAACCCCTTGGAGCCGCCTGCACCTTGGCGGATACGGTGAGGTGGCTATGTCGCGAAATTTCTACAGCGACAGTTACCTGCGGTACACCTCCCCGGGTAACTATGCCGGACAGAGCCACGGTCGGTTTGACATTCCCCATTTCGTTATCTATCTGGGATATGATTTCGGCAAGGGCTGGTCATTATCTTCTGAGATTGAGTTTGAGCATGCCGGTCTTGAGTCAGCTGTTGAAATTGAAACCGAGGAGGCCGGTGAATATGAAAAGGAGATAGAGCGCGGTGGCGAGGTTGCCCTCGAGCAGTTCTATATACAAAAGGAGTTTATGCCACAGCTAAGACTGCGCGTGGGTATGCAAGTGGTGCCTGTCGGTGGCACAAATGCCCGGCATGAGCCTAACCAATTTTTCGGTGTCTATCGTCCCGAGGGGGAAAACACCATAATTCCATGCACTTGGCATGAAATAGCTGTGGCGCTGTGTGGACGTGTCGGCGTCTGGGACTACACAGCTATGTTTATGCCCGGTCTGGACTCTGAGCGGTTCGGCAACCAAACTTGGATTCATGACGGGTCAGCCTCACCGTTCGAGTTTAAGATTGCCAACAATTATGCGTTTGCAGCACGTGTTGACAATTACAGCATAAAGAGTTTGCGTATCGGTCTGAGCGGATATGTCGGCAACTCATTCCGCAACACCCTTTATCCAACATCATCTGACAAGAATAAGGGAATCCATGGCACTGTCACAATCCTATCAGCCGATGTGAAATATGAGGGGCATAATTGGCTTGTGCGCGGAAGTGCCGACTGGGGACACCTCAGTGATGCCGCCCACATCAGCAAGTTCAATATTTCAATGTCAAAGAACTCAACGTCAAAACGCCAGGAGGTGGCCTCAGATGCCGTATCGGCCGGCATTGAGGCGGGGTATAATATTTTCGGTTTGATACCTTCCATGCTGAAACGGGGCCAAAAGTTCTACCTCTTTGGCAGATATGATTATTATGACTCAATGGCTAAGATGCAGAACTCCGCGCCGTTGGACTGGTGCGGACGCCACAAAATCTCAGCCGGCATCAACTGGATGCCCATACCCCAGATCATAGTGAAGGGGGACTACACTTGCTCTTTCCTCTCAAAACAATACAACAATGAGCCGGCCATAAATTTAGGGGTCGCTTTCGTGGGTTGGTTTAAATAAAAATTGTATAAACAAAAAAGTAACAAATAAATGAAAATCAAAAGTTTAATTCTAATTTGTTTGGTCGGGATTCTCTCGGTAAGTTGCAGCGATGAAAACAGCGAACCGGTGAATACCGAGCAGTTATCAGC